>CAZNKH010000008.1:0-29333 GCA_964574105.1 uncultured Candidatus Saccharibacteria bacterium
ACCACAATGAGTGAGGGGTACTGCCACTCGCGATGCATAAGTCGACGGGTGAGTACTTCTCTCAATGCGCCAGTATCGTCATTTCTTTGTGCACGGAGTTTAAACTTGCGGTACTCGCCTTTTGCAAGAAGACCACCCTCCATTACCACCATTACTCCAACAAGAGAGGTACCGGAGATATGGGAGATATCATACGATTCAATTCTTAGCACAGAGGAACCAGTCTTTTGTCGTTTAAGAAGTGAGACATCGTGGATGTGCGAGAGAGAAAAGAGTTGATCGCGTAGGCGCGCCGCCTCTTCAAAATTCTTTTTCTGTGCAGCGATCTGCATCTCGCGAGTCAAGATACGGATAAGCTCGTTTTTTTTGCCTTTGAAAAAAAGTTTAAGATGGTGAATGTTGCGCGCATAGGTACACTTGGTGACGCGTCCGTCACAGACACCGGGGCATAGGCCAAGTTGCGCATTGAAGCACGATTTTCCACTCATAGGAGCACAAGAGTCCCGATAGGGAAAAATCTTGCGAATAATGCTCATTGCCTCTTTTAATTCTCCTCCATGAGGAAACGGTCCCATTTGAAATTGGATAGGTTCTTCAAAGAATGGAAGATCTTTAGCCCGCACCGTAAGTATGCGAGGGTAGTCCTCCTTGGTAATAAGGACATAGTTCCAGCTCTTGTCGTCCTTAGCATCCACATTATATGGAGGCTGGTGTCGTTTAATGAGTTCCGCTTCTACAATGAGTGCTTCTAAAACGGAGTCTGTTTGTTGAAACTCCACCGTGTCGGCCGTCTCCATCATATGGAGGATGCGTTGACCCCGTGATTCAACAATATTCTTGTTGAAATAGCTTTGGACTCTGCTTTTAAGTGAGGTGGCTTTGCCGATATAGAGAATCCGCTTCCCCTCTTTAAACAGATACACCCCTGGCGCATCCGGCAACTTCAGTCTTTTAAGCTCTTGACTTTTCATCATGCACAGTATATAATAATAGATAGGTAAAGTACATCTTGAAAAAGAGGAGAAAAATGATGAGTTTTTTCAGAGCTGTGTATCTCGCAATCCAAAGCATCTTCGGTCTCTCTGCGACAAAACGCTCCGAGTTCTGTGATGCGAACATCCACGACATCCCCGCCTTTGCTCCATCAACTCCGGTGTCTATCGGATCAGGAGATGAGCAACACTACAAACCCAAGAGACAGAACAATACGCTCTCGGGACTGGAGTGCACGCAAGTGGGAGAAATCATCATCATTGAATGTGCCAATAGAAGCAACTATCGCCAGGTGACCCGAGCAATCGATCGGGTTTGCGGAGCTAGAAAGAGAGGCATTGACCACCTCCGCAAAGTGAGGATGAAGACGGTGCTTGTTCATGAACGGGATATTAGAATGATAGAGAGTGCGCTCAAAGGTGCTTCTTACCATGAACTCCGCCGTCTTGCCGAATAGCACAGCCTTTGCCGTTACCCCGTCCTGCTACCACAGGACGGGGTTTTTTTAAACAAATTTTGTCCAAAATATTAAACACCAAGTGTTTAATATTTTGTATTATCTCTTTGTTCTTAATGCGTGTTTCAAATACTCACCCGTGTACGATTTTGGATTATTTGCTATGTCTTCTGGTGTGCCCTTTGCAATCACCTTCCCTCCCCCATCACCTCCTTCCGGCCCCATATCAATCACCCAATCGGCACACTTAATCACTTCCATATTGTGTTCAATAACCACTACCGAGTTACCACGCTCAATGAGTCTAGTCAGAATCTCAAGAAGATGGCGCACATCCTCGTAGTGCAATCCTACCGTGGGTTCATCAAGAAGGTAGATTGTTTTTGAAGTAAGCGGACGGTAGAGTTCGCTCGCAATCTTCATCCGTTGTGCCTCACCGCCAGAGAGTGAGGTGGCAGACTGCCCCAGTTTGAGATAACCGAGTCCTACTTCTAATAAGGTCTGCAAGCGGTCGTTAATAGCAGGAATATCTTTGAAGAATGCGCAGGCCTCTTCAATCGTCATATCCAGCACTTCATAAATATTCTTTTTTTGATAGCGTACTTCCAAAGTCTCTTTTTGAAAGCGCTTCCCCATACAGATATTGCATGGAACATAGACGGTGGGAAGAAAGTGCATCTCGACCGCGAGTACCCCATTTCCTTGGCAGGCTTCACAGCGACCACCCTTCACATTAAAGGAGAAGCGCCCCGGACCCCAACCGCGTACGCGTGCAAGTTCACTTGATGTAAAGAGATCACGAATGTGTGTAAAAGCTCCCGTGTAGGTGGCAGGATTAGAGCGAGGAGTACGCCCAATAGGGCTTTGGTCTACAAGGATGTAACGACTGAGATATTCGGTACCGAGAAACTGAGCACAGTTAAAGACTTTGTTAGAGCGGTAACGACGATCAAAGCGCGCAGAGAGATTCTCGTGAAGAACATCGTAGAGCAGAGTTGACTTACCCGACCCGGAGACACCGGTGATTGCCACCAACTTTCCCAGCGGTACTTCAATATTCTGATTCACTAGATTATGGATTCCTGCACCAATAATCTGTAATGTTCCCTTTTCACCCATGCGTCGCTTTACAGGCACTGCTATCTTTTTTTCACCACGGAGATACGAGAGCGTCAGTGAATTCCCCCCCTCCTTTTTTTGCGTCAAGAGCTTCTCTGTTTCTTCCGATGCAACCACATGACCTCCGTGCACTCCCGCCCCAGGACCAATATCTACTAAATAGTCTGAAGCAAGGATGGTATCCTCATCGTGCTCCACCACAAGGATGGTGTTCCCAAGGTCACGAAGCTCTTCTAAGGTAGCAATGAGCCGATCATTATCGCGCGCGTGGAGTCCAATAGTTGGTTCATCTAGCACATAGAGCGTGCCAGTTAGGCGAGAGCCGAGTTGAGAAGCGAGACGAATGCGTTGTGCCTCACCGCCACTTAAGGTATTTGCTCTGCGGCTCAATGCCATATACGAGAGACCCACATTCCACATAAACTCCAAGCGAGATTCTATTTCTCGAAGTACTGCACTCGCAATTTCTTTATCTTTGGACGAGAGCTTGAGTTTTTTGAAGAAATCGCGCGCATCACGAATAGAGAGGCCAGAAACATCCACAATATTTTTTCCACCAACCAAAACCTTGAGCGCCTCTGGGCGTAAGCGTGCTCCGCCGCACACCTCACAAGGTTCAGTACTAAAGAGGTGTTTGGTACCTAAACCATTACAGGACTCACAGGCGCCGTAAGGGGAATTGAAGGAGAAGAGTCGCGGCTCCACTTCAGGATATGAGAAGCCATCATGTGGACAGGCAAACTTTGAGGAGAAGATGTGCGACTCCTCATTAATAAGCACCCGCACCAGTCCATCAGCTTCAGTGATAGCACGCTCTACCGCTTCAGAGAGTCGCTCATCCGAACTTTTTTTATCAAGCTTCCAATCCTCCGGACTTAGTTCATCTACAAGTACATCAATATCATGTTTGGTATAGCGACCCAGCACAATGCGTTCACGCAAGTTTTTTCGTTCGCCATCTACCAGCACTTCACGGTAACCCTTATCAATCAGGTCATAAAGTAACTGGTAATACTCGCCCTTACGACCACGCACAATGGGCGCGTAGATGCGGGTAGTGTTGACTCCCTTCCCTATTTTTCCTCTAACAAGCGAGATAATTTCTTCTTTAGAAAGTTTCTGAATCTCGCGACCGCAGGTAAGGCAGTGTGGCTTTCCTACACGAGCAAAGAGCACGCGGAGGTAGTCGTAGATCTCGGTGATAGTCGCAACAGTAGAGCGCGGATTGTTTGAACGCGACTTTTGGTCAATAGAGATTGCTGGAGAAAGACCGCTAATCTCATCCACATCTGGTTTTTGCATCTGACGTAAAAATTGTCGTGCATAGGCAGAGAGAGACTCTACATAGCGACGCTGACCCTCTGCAAAGATAGTATCAAAAGCAAGAGAGCTTTTACCTGATCCAGAGAGGCCGGTAAACACCACCAACTTACCTCGGGGGATCTCTAGGTTGATGTTCTTTAGATTGTGCGTCCGCGCGCCTCTAATAATGATTTTTCCTGTATCGTTTTTCATACCATAAACTGCCCCCAGATTGATCTCTAGGGGATAACTATTGCCATCCTAGCACAACACTACGGGGTGTCTACGGCAAGACTTCCCGTTAGGTACGGCACAGTTAGATAGGTCTTTCCCAATACTACCCCCGCAGTCATGGCAAAAAAGAATATAAAAACAAGGATAACAAGCGTGGGCGCTGTGTATTGCATAGGAAATGCGTATTACTCTACAATATTTGCCGCCGTCTCTCTCGCTGATACATCACGAATATCGAGCACATATGGGGCAATAGACATACCGGTTGCAATGGAGAGAAGTGCCACGGATGCCAAAAGCATCTTTCTCATCTTCTCCTCCTGCCGGTCGTTCCGCTTCTTACTCATAACAAAAAAAATTACTGGTAATACAAAAAGTATAACATAGGGATATCAGTACTGCCTGTTGATTATTTCCCCTCCAAGGTACGGATCTCGTCGCGAAGGATTGCTGCGGTCTCAAAATCTAACTTTTTTACTGCCTCATTCATTTGACGCACCTTCTCGCGAATGAGTTTTTTCTTATCCTTGCCAAATACTTTTTTATCTAAGGCAAGTTCCGCCAAGATCGTCTTGTCATGCAATCTCTCAAAGCCTTCGGTAATATCTCTAATACTTTTACGGATCGTTTGTGGAGTGATTCCGTGCTTTCTGTTATAGGCAAGCTGTATATTACGGCGACGATCGGTCTCATTGATGGCACGCTCCATAGATCCCGTGAGTGTGTCTGCGTAGAGAATCACGCGGCCGGCAGCGTTGCGTGCCGCACGCCCAATAGTTTGTATGAGAGAAGTTTCTGATCGTAAGAAACCTTCCTTATCTGCATCTAAGATACCAATGAAAGAGACTTCAGGAAGGTCTAGTCCCTCGCGCAAGAGATTCACTCCTACCAAGCAATCAAAGCCGCCCTCCTCGCTACCGCGTCGAAACTCAGTGAGGAGCTGGATACGATCCAAGGTCTTCACATCACTGTGAAGGTAGCGTGCATTAATAGTGCGTTCCTTTAGGTAGACGCTCAAGTCTTCTGCCATTTTTTTGGTGAGTGTCGTTACTAAAGCCCGATCCCCTTTCTGCACCGTCTGCACCACCTCGTTTATCAGATCCTGTACTTGCCCTGGGTACATTCCTTTTTCAGTAATAGGCCGAATAACTACCTCCGGATCCACTAAGCCGGTGGGACGGATAACTTGTTCGACTGTCTGTGCGCTATGTGTGTGCTCGTAATCACCGGGGGTTGCGCTGGTACAGATGAGCTGCCTGATACGCTCCTCAAACTCCACAAAAGTAAGCGGCCTATTGTCTCGTGCAGAGGGGAGGCGGAAGCCGTGCTCAATAAGCGTACTCTTACGGCTTTGATCGCCAGCATACATTCCTGCAATCTGCGGGATACTCACATGCGATTCATCAATAATGGTAAGAAAATCTTTTCCAAAATAAGAGAGAAGAGTATCGGGCGGAGATCCCGCCGTGCGTCTTGCGAGGTGGCGTGAATAATTTTCAATACCACTGCAGTAGCCCACCTCGCGGATCATAGCGATGTCGTAAGTGGTACGGCGCTTGAGCCGATCTGCCTCAAGGAGTTTACCTTCTTTTTCAAATTCTTTCAGTCGCTCATTCAATTCAATCCGTATAGACTTGATTGCCGTCTCGCGCGCTTTTTTTGTAGTAATAAAGTGTTTTGCTGGGAAGATAAAAATGCTCTTCTCTTCACGGAGAATGCGGCGAGAGACCGGATCAATGACTGAGATACTCGCAATAATGGAGCCTTCTAGGCGCACACTGTACACAAGTGTCTCACCCGTCGGCATGATCTCAACAGTGTTACCCGTGGTGCGGAAGCTCCCTGGTGTGAGATCGGCAGTTGTACGCTCAAAATGGATAGCAACCAAATGTTGGAGGAGCTCGGCGCGAGAAGAAGTCTCCCCAGTAACCAGTTTCAGGTTCTCGCGTTCGTACTCTTCTGGACTCCCGAGCCCGTAGATACATGAGACGGAAGCTACAATAATCACATCCTTACGCGTAAGAAGTGCCTGTGTACTAGCATGACGGAGTCGATCAATCTCCTCATTGATGGAGGCATCTTTCTCTATATAGGTATCGGTTACAGGAAGATAAGCTTCCGGCTGGTAGTAGTCGTAATAAGAGACAAAGTAGTGCACCGCATTATCGGGAAAAAATTGTTGATACTCTTGTGCAAGCTGTGCGGCTAAAGTCTTGTTGTGCGCAATAACGAGCGTCGGTTTTTGCACCGCGGCAATCACATTGGCACAGGTGAATGTCTTACCAGAGCCAGTCACACCTAAGAGCGTTTGGCAACGATTGCCTTTGTCGAGTCCTTTTAGTAATCGCGCTATCGCCTGTGGCTGGTCACCAGCGGGAGTGAAGGATGATACAAGTTTAAATGCTCCTGTGGACATCACACTAAATTACCACATCCGTCAACTAATTGACAGAAGTAATACTAGTGCTATGTTTCTTACAGAAGCTCTCTTCGGAAACTGGGATAGATACGCTCAGATAGTAGCGAGTGCTTATCCCAGCCCGATTAGCTTCGGCGGTCCCATTACAACGAGTGGGACCGCTTTTTTATTTTTGATATATTGAGAAGAATTTTTGTGAGTACTCGGTAAGAGTATCATCAAGAATTGCCACTCGGAGTTCCTCGGTGAGACGAGTGAGAAAGCGGAGGTTATGAATAGTAGCAAGTGTACCCGCAAGCATCTCTCTTGCGCGGAAGAGATGCGCAAGATAGGCACGAGTAGTATGTGAACAGGTGTAACAGTCACATCCCTCTTCAATTGGAGAAAAGTCTCTGCGATACTTCGCATTACCCATATTTATTCTCCCTGCTTTCGTATACAGGGAACCATTCCGTGCATTGCGCGTTGGTGTCACACAGTCAAAGAGATCGCATCCTGCCATCACCGCGCGGACAATATCTTCTGGCTCACCAATACCAAGCAGGTGCCGCGGCTTATCTTCAGGAAGTAGTGTGTTCACCCATGCGACAGCGGTGTCTAAATCATCTTTATTGAAAGAGCCCCCGATGCCAAAGCCATCAAATCCGCCAGATGGCAAACAGAGTTCTTTTAAGTATCTCGCGCTCTCTTCTCGTAATGCTTTCACCCTTCCTCCCTGTACAATACCAAAAAGCAACTGATCGCCTCCAAGCTTTCTGTGCTCTATAAGACAGCGTTTCGCCCATCGATGCGTCCTCTCCATTGCTTCTCTCTGGTAGACATCATCCGCGTTCGGAGAGGTACACTCATCAAAGACAAAGATAATATCTGCTCCCAATTGATGCTGTATTTGTATTGATCGCTCAGGTGTAAAGAAATGCTCACTTCCATCCAGATGAGATTTGAAGATCACTCCATCTTCCGTGACAATCGCGAGAGGAGATTCTTCGGATGACTGAAGTCTGACTTCAGTCATTCCGGATGCTATTTTACTCACTCCTTTTTTATAGGCCGCCCCGAGTGAAAAGGCCTGAAAGCCGCCTGAATCAGTGATTGTCGGCCCATCCCAGTGCATAAAGGCACCAAGCCCTCCTGCCTCTTCTACTGTCTCTGCGCCGGGCTCCAGATAAAGGTGATATGTATTCCCCAGTACCGCCTGTATACCACTTACCTTCACCTGTTCCGGAGTCAGTGACTTAACCGTTGCCTTAGTTCCTACAGCAACAAAGGTCGGCGTTGTAATAACGCCATGTGGAGTAGTAAGAGTCCCAGCCCGCGCAAGACTTCTTTTAATTCTTTTTTCTATGCTGAACAATGACACCTTGCCACTATAACACAATCGACTAAGTTGCATAGAAGATTGATTCATAGTATAATGCGAGAAGATGTACGAGCGATAAGGATGAGGAGGTAGCCTATGTGATGACACACGCAGGAGCTGTCCCTTTGGCTCGATTCATAATCATCAGGGAGAGAGGAAACATACGCTCTTCTCCCCTTGCATATTCTCGAGTAAAAGATGGCAACAACTAGACATACTTGTTAGACATGCTCGTGCGTGGACAGAAAAAGGGAGTACAATCGTACTCCCTTTTTTATATTGCGATAGCTATAATTGTTTAGAGAGTGCAAGCGCTCCGTAAAGCCCACCGAGATCGCCGAGTGAGGCGTGGATGAGTGGCGGACGAGTACTGTACACAGTGAGTATCTTTGTGAGCGACTCTTCCACTAAGGAAAGAGGGATACCAATCTCATTCATCATACTACCACCAAGTACGACACAATCGGGAGACCAGTGCACAATCGCATTATTAACACCAATTGCCAAAAAGCGTGCTAACTCCTTCCACACTTCAGGGCTAGTAATGTCTCTTGGATGCATCCCGTACTTGCACTCTATCGCTGACCCAGAGATGAGTTCTTCAAGCGTATGTGTGCCGTCAATTATCTCTGCTCCCGGCTCAAAGCCGATCGCATTTTCATCAATGCGTCCGTTTGCTATCTTTGCGCCACCAACACCGGTAGAGATGGTGAGGTAAGCTACAATTTGTTTCCCCCTCCCTGCTCCGTAGATCGCCTCACCAAGTCCCACAACGGCAGCATCATTTTCTATCACCACTGTCGTATCAAAACTTTTTTGTAGAGCATCGCGGATAGCAAATCCCTCCCACATCGGGAGACGAGGATGGTTGCGGAGTGTACCTTTGCTACGATCGTAGGCTCGCACACCAGCGTATATGCCACTAATCGCATTATCATTTGCAAGTTCACGAACATTTGAGACAATGTTGCGTACGGCCTCATCCCCTGTTGCAGGAGTCTCTATGATACATGGCGTGCCAAAAGTATCTCCATCTCCCGCCGCGGCTATGCGCATTTTTGTCCCGCCAATATCTAAGAGGATATTCATAATCTTTTAACGAGAAAGATGCCCTTTAGTCTCTTTCTTGTAATCTTCCACATTCGGTTGGTCAAAGGCGTTTACACCCATAAGCTTACCGAGATACATGACCGTCATCATCTGCCACATCAAAAATTGTCCCAGGGAGCGTTCATTTGTATCGGGAAGCACCGCGCTTAAGTAAGGCAGGCGGTGTCTCTCATAAGCATCTTCTACGCCCTTCCTAATTGCACGATTAATCTCATCAATACTCTTTCCAATAATGCCGGGTGCGAGATGTTGGGCAAGTTCGGTACGATGGAGACGCAAATTCTCTCCCTCATAAGTAGAAACGAATGTGGTAAAGAAATCTCTCGGCCCACCAAGAAAGAGTTGAGCGAGTGAGTGCAGGTCTTGTGGACCAAGCGCAATGATGGGAAGTATCCCTTTCCCTTCCTTCCCTAGACTCTCAGAGAGTAACTGTCGATACCATGCCCCAATACCAGAGAGTGTAGAATCAAATAGAAAGAGTGAATGTGAACGAATCCCATGTTCATAATGATAGTGGAGCACTGATGCAGAAAAGAGCGCTGGATTCTCATCAGGATCGAAGTCAAGACAACGCGCTCGCATCGCTCGTGCTCCTTCAAGAAGGGGGAAGACAGCAATATCAGAGACAGCAAGTGGTAAGAGGTGTGCGAGCGAAAATACAGAAAAACGTCCTCCCACAAGACGAGGCGTCTCTCTCACATGCATGCCGTGCAGTCGTGCCTGCTCCATTAATGGAGATGTCGTATCGGTGAAGAAGATAAAACGATCTTGTACAGATCCAAAACGACCATGTAAGTACTCGGCAATTACCTCGTACTGTGTAATAGTCTCTGTTGTTGTCCCTGATTTAGTAGAGACAAATACGAGTACTTCTTCTGAAGTCCTAATATTGCGATCAAGTAACGCGAGTACTTCTTTCAAAATACCCGCATTCAAGCCGTCAAGGACTAAAAGTTTTGGTCTGCGTGGCAGAAACGCATCCGTCCACGAGTGACGCGCCGTGTACACACTGTAGGCTCCGAGCGCAGAACCACCGGAGCCAATGAGAATGATAAAAGAAAGCTTATCTGTTTTTAAACGAGGAGTAAGCTCTTTTAATGTCTCTTCTATGCCCGCATCAAATGGTAAGCGCAAAGATGACTCAGGAAAATCATACTCTTCAGACTCCGTCACCGTACCTAAGTGCGTACGATAACTATTTAACTCTTCAGCGCGTCGCTTGATCTCGTCTTCTGGGACACACGCCTTTTCTCTGTGAGTAAGGATAAGATGCTTCATACTTTTTTTTGTAGTACCTCATGGCCACCAAACTCGTTTCGAAGTGCTGAAAGGATCTTTCCCGCATAACGAGGATTCTGTTCTGACTCTCTACGCACGGCAAGTGCGAGCTCCATACTAGGGACAGGGACGCCCTTCTCTTTTGCATACTGGATTGTCCACTCACCCTCACCCGTCGCGGCTACAGTGCCCGATATTGCACTCAAGTCTGCACCGTGCTTTTTATATGCATCTGCGAGCCAACCCATCAACCGTGAACTAATCACACTATTGTGATTGTAGAGTTCTGCAATATGAGGAAGATTAAGGGGAAAAGGAGCCGTATTAAGAACATCAAAACCCTCTGCGATTGCTTCCATCATCCCATACTCAATTGCATTGTGAATCATTTTTACAAAATGCCCCGCGCCAGATGCTCCCATATACCCATAACCACCATTTGCAGAAAGCGATTCAAATAGAGCTTCACAGCGTTCATAGGCAGCACGATCTCCTCCCACCATAATACAGGTACCATGCCGTGCTCCGTAGACACCACCGCTAATACCCACATCAAGAAAAGAGATTCCTTGTACCATAAACCGTGCGTACCGTTCCTGCGACTGTCTGTATGGGGAATTACCTCCATCTATCACTGTATCTCCCGAGCTGAGTCTTGGCACAAGCTCTGTGAGTACTGCCTCTACTGCTTCGTGCGGAACCATAATCCAAATTGTGCGAGGGCTGGGAAGTCTTTTGAAAAATTCATCATAAGAATATGTAGAGACAGCGCCGGCAGCCTTTACTTGATCAAGGGGTTCACGAGAACGATTGTAGGCAACCACGGTGTGTCCGTGTTCTAAGAGATTGAGTACCATAGGGTAGCCCATTTTACCGAGACCAATGTATCCGAGCGTCATATGTTCATTGTACAATAGTGTCACTCAGCTCTCTAGCTCCCTGTGTATAGAGAGTAAGTGGCACTGTCTCCCAAGCAGATAACACCGAACTAATAAAGCGCCATGAGGCAAGCACCTCTTCAGTTGAAGTAAAGAGTGTTGCATCACCACGGATGCCATCATAGAGGATTCTCTCGTAAGCACTGGGTGGTACTACCTGTGTTTTCTTATCAGTATAAGAGAGGACGAGCGTCCGCTCTTCCAGCTCAAGTGTGAAGCCCGGTTTTTTAGCTAAGAAGTTTAGTGTAATTCCTTCTTCTGGTTGAATGGTAAAGGTAAGACGGTTCCCTACAGGGCACACCCCCGCAACAGGAAAACAAGAAGATCCGGGTCTGAAGGATACGCAAATCTGTACACGATCTTCTTGTAGATACTTACCACTCTCTAAGATGAAAGGAACTCCTTCCCAACGCGGAAGAGAGAGAAATGCCTGTATCTTAAAATAGGTCTCCGCACCACGCTCTCCGAGCACACACTCTCTACAGCGCCCCCGTGAGACGCGTGTGCGCACATCATGAGAAGTAACCGGTATGAGTGACTTGAGTACAGTAGCGCGTGCTGTTCTGATATGTTCAGAATCTAAGTCTAGTGGTCGTTCCATCGCAACGAGCGCAAGCATCTGCAAGAGATGATTTTGTCCCACATCCTTGAGCGCCCCTGTGTCTGAATAGAATGCGGCACGAGTCTCTGCTGCTCCCCGCTCAGAGAGGAGAATGTGCACAGATTCTACAAACTCGGCATTCCATACTGGTTCAAAGAGTGTGTTTGAAAAACGAAACGCAAGAATGTTTTGGAGTGTCTCCTTGGCAAGGTAGTGATCAATGCGAAATATACGCTCCTCGGCAAAAAGCCTCCCTAAGCTTGCATCCAAGGCCTCTGCTGTCTTAGTATCACTTCCAAAAGGTTTCTCAATTAAAATGCGTGATAGATTTTCTTTCTCACCGCGTGAGACAAGATTAGACAGAGAGAGCAGCTCTACAATATTCTTATACAAGAGCGGGGGAACTGCTAAGTAGAATAATCGTTCACAGTTACCAAACAAAGAAAGTTGAGTAGAAAGTGCGGTGTAGGCAGATGCTTGAGTAATATCACACTCAACATAATAGATGCGGGAAAGAAATTTTTCCACGACAGCATTTCCAAACCCGTGACCATACTCGTCCAACTTTTCTCGTACTACCACACGAAATGAGTGCTCGGAATGTGGCTTCCGTCCCAGTGCGATGATATGAAATTCTTCTGGTAGCTGTTTCTTTCCACTCAAGCTGAAGAGTGCGGGGAAAAGCTTACGACCAGCAAGATCCCCTGTCGCGCCAAAGATAACGAGTACCACTCCTTTTGTGTGCATCGGCTATAGTGTAGCACGACCTAAAATCCGTTCAGAGGATCACAAGATTTACAGATCCCTAACTCTTCTAGTTTATCTAGGTAACTCACCACCGCATGGGCAAAGGATGCATGACTCCACACGAGCGGCGCCGCGGAAAGTGCTGCACCACTAAAGGGGTGAATTTGCTCCGGAAGGACCCCGCTCTTATCTGCACGAGAGAGTACCCAAGAGAATAGTGCTCGTACACGATCAAGATCATGATCGGTGCGCGCTATAGAAATAAAGTATTCAGCAAGCCAGAGTGTGGTCACAATCCATGGATTACCGGGGATATTGCCACTGGAGCGGTAATAATGATCTCCTTGATATCGTGCAATGCCTCCAATAGGGGTTTGTACCGAGAGTTCTTCTTCAGTTTTTTTCATTGCGCGGATGAGGCGAAGATCATCAGATGGAAGTACACCAAAGGCAAAAATACCATACGCACTTGATGCATCCACTGTGTCGTCACGGAGAGGCACACCCTCTCGAATAGTGAGTGACTTAGCGAAGTATCCTCCTTCCTCGTTATAGAGATTTTCTAGAATCGCTTTCTTAATCTCTTTCGCCGTCTCAGAAAAGCGCACTTGGCTTTTTGCTTTACCTAGGATTTCTGCAAAGCGCGATGCGGCAGAGAGTGCTCCGTACACGCTCGCAGCAGTAAATGTATGTATTCCAAACTTTTCTTCCCAGAGATCATTGCTAGGAAGCGGAAGTCCCGTCTTCTCGTCTCGGTACGAGACGAGAAAGTCTGCTGCCCGACGGATAAGTGAATTATAAATAAGCTCTATGAATTCCAAATCTTTGGTGAGCTCGTAGTGCTTTGCGAGCGCAATAAGCGTAAGCGCGGTCTCGTCCTCTTGGATGGGGAGTCGCACATCACGGGTATCTTTATCTATCCACCCGTGCCAAGAACTCCCCAGCGACTTATCTGGGCTATATTTGTGCATAAAATAGCCCTCGTCTGTAATCACCTCATTTGAGAATTCAAAGAAACGCTGACAAACAGTAAAGTCGCCTACTCGGTCAAGCGCCATAGAAGAGAAGGCGGCATCACGATGCCAGATGTAACAATAGTTATCTTTCCCTCCTTGTTGCATCATACTGGAATCACTAGAAGCAATAATGGCGCCCTTCTTATCAGTATGTGCCCGAATTATAAACAGTGATCTTTTAAAAAGAGCAATAATCTCGGGGGAAAGACCGTAGAAACTGAAGCTTTGTCGATTAATCCACGCGCGCCAATAATCCTCTGTCGTCTTTATTATATGCGCAGGGCCCTTTTCCTGTACCATTGTATTTAACTGCTTAACGGCACGATGCGTCTTGCCTATGCACATCCAGTAGTAGACTGTCTTTTCCTCTCCCGGACCGAAATTGGCAGAGAGCCCAATGACAGAATCTGCGGCACCGTGTTCTATTGGATTTTTTGCAAGCTCACCATCCTCGGCATCCTTATGCGTTCCCTCCTTTCCCTCCGAGTCAAAAACACCTGTTGAATAATCGTCAAACGCGTGTCCTTCCAGCTTAGCGTTAATAAGAAATACTCTCCGTCCACGATAGTGAAGAATGGCGTGCATACTAGGATCAAAGTATGCAGTGTGTGCGCGATGAGATTCGGCTATCTCAAATTGATGTGCGAAAAATATCTTAATCGCGCGGCCAATCCCCTGCAGATTTCTTATCGTGACTTTGCGAATGAAAATATTGCGTTCGTTGTAAACAAGATCATTTGAAGTTAGTGAGACGCCAAGATCACGATTCTCAGCACTGATGGAACTTGAAAGAGATTCCTCCTTGCTCCCCACACTAACCTTCCACGAGGGATCAGAGAGCCACGCAAGCTTGTTATCCGCAAAAATACCAACTCTGTGTACAGAATCTCCTCCCACATGATCCTCTAGTCCAACATAGGGGTAATAAAGATCACGCACTTCTCCACAGTGATCAATACCAACAAGAATACTCCCGTTACCTAGGGTAAGTGCTCGTGCCATAACAAAATTGTATCACGAGTTTGTATACACAGCTCGGTGGATAAGAATTACACGGGTGCAGCAAGACGCATTTTGAGATCCTCTAGCACATTCATGTACGAGATGAAGGCGTCGTAGGGAGACTCGTATGGATTGAAGTACTTGTGCACATCGCCATCATTCCACCACTTGGTACACATATAATAAAAGTGATCTGAAGTGGTGAGTCGCCGCCAATCCTCCATAATGCGTCGGTCACCGCTCTTCTTTACTTCTCCTTCCAGCGCATATAGTTTATCAATCGCATCGTGCTGTATCTCGTTAGAGAGCCATGCAGAGAGATCGCGCTCGGTATCTGCCCACGAGACATAGTGAGGGATATCCAGCTCCGAGACTGGTTCGTAACGCTCTGCCGCCTCAGACACGGTAACAAAGTCGTTGTCAGGATGTTTTAAGATTTCTCTCGGGAGTGACTCTAAGAATCTAAAGATACCAGTATCTTCCCACTGATGTTCACCAAAAGTTTCGTAGTCCATAAAGAGATTCACTACATTACCGTTTCCATTGATCGCATTCACCCACTGCGAAAATTTTGGTGCAGTGAGTGGGTACTCTGCCCATGCGCGACTGCCGAAGCGAAAAGCAATATCATCAGAAAGCTTGTAATTCTTGAGCATTAGTTTAATGCCGCTTGCCCCCTTTGCTGTGTACAAAAAGTTTGGACTGCGCCATCCGAGTATATGATCTGCTCCCTCAGCGAGAACGCCCATATAACCAAGTTTGGCCGCAGCTTGTGCCACCTCGTTACTAAAAATTAACTCTGTATTACGGAACACCTTTGGTGTCACCCCAAAGAGCGAACGCACTTTGTTGCGATGGAGCATCACTTGCTCGGCAAATTCTTCTCGAGAGTAGAGAAAGGAGAGCGAGTGATAGTAGGTCTCAGAAAGTAATTCTGCACGACCGGTGTCCACGAGGAGACGGAAAGAATCTAAGACATCGGGACCAAAACTCTCCATCTGCTCCATAAAGACTCCCGAGAGCGAATAACTTACACGAAATTGCGGATGACGCTTCAAAAGTGCAAGTATGACTGCATTTGCAGGCAAATATGATTTCTCAGCAACCTTTCTGAAGATCTTTTCGTTATTAAGGTTGGTTGCAGATTGATCGTCAAAATATCTCTTTTCATTTCCAATATCAAAGATTCTGAAGCGCTTCACACGCCAGGGTTGATGGACTTGGAAATAAAAACAAACGGATGCCATTATGTGAATGTAGGTACGAGTGACTGATATACCCCGAGGAGCTTCTGTGCCGCCTTTGACCAGGTGATTGTCTCAACCTCTTTTCCGCCATTCTTGCGGAGCGTCTCCTTTAGCGAATCATTTCGGAGCATCACCACAATCTTGTTCGCCATTTCATCAATATCCCAAAAGTCGCTCTTTAAGGCATGTGAGAGAACCTCTGCAACACCAGACTGCTTTGAAATGAGTACTGGAGCGCCATTGCTCAGTGCTTCCAGTGGAACAATACCAAAGGGCTCAGAGACGGAGGGCATAATCACGATATCTGCCGCTTGATACACACGATCGCGCTCATCATTCCACAAAGCACCGACAAAAAATATTTTATCAGAGAGACCAAGCTGTACCGTTTCGCGTATCATCTGTGGGAGCATATCACCAATTCCAGAGACGATGAAGAGTACATCGGGATAGTACTCAAGTACTCGTTTTGCGATACGCACAAAGTAATCAGGACCCTTCTGTAGAGTAATACGCCCATGAAAAAGTATAACTTTTTTCCCTGCACGCTTGAGTGCATCCAAATCTGACGGGAGCGGTTTGAAATCTTTCGCTTCAACTCCATTGTGTACTACCTCTATCTTTTCTGGGGCAATGCCATACTTCTCTATAATAACCTGTTTAGTCCATGAGGAAACTGCGACAACTTTGTCTGCTCTCTCCATTCCTTCTTTCTCAATCTCATATACACGAGGATTAGCACTGTTTCCCCCACTCCTATCAAACTCTGTGGCGTGAACATGGACAATAAGAGGTTTCCCACTTACCCGTTTTGCTTCTAAACCTGCGAGAAAAGAGAGCCAATCGTGCGCATGAATAACATCAAAGGAAGATTTGCGCGCAATCTCTTCTGCCTTAGTTGCGTAAAGGAGTACTTCTTCAAAGAGTGAAGAGCCATAAATGCTCCCTCCTACCGTGTAATAGGAGGAGAGATAGCTTCCTTCAGTCACATAGGGATAGAGGAGTGAGTTTACTCCAGTTGCGATAACATCGGGAATGTCAGCGAAAGAAAAATCCATAAATGTCACTTCAGGATCCATCTGCTTAGGGAGCACAAAACGGACCTTTACTCCCTCTTGTGCCAATGCCCGAGTCAATCCAAAACAAGCCACGCCCAAACCACCACTTGACCGAGGAGGAAACTCCCAGCCGAACATCAGCACGCGTAATGCCATATCTCTATTATACAAGGTGGAGCTCAAAAAGACGGTGGACAACCTTATGTTAGGATACTCCATATGCTCAAAAAAATTGCAACTATCGAGGCCGATCTCTCGTTTGAGCAGGCGCACAAACGATATCTCATCAGCATTCGCGCGCAAAAATATGTAAATGACCCTAACTTCTTAATGTAGGCACGAGAACCTGACTAATACACCACCGCTACTTCACTTTTATAAACTAAAGTTTGTACTGAACGATGCCAGTCGTTCAGACGGGTACCACTAAACGGGTGCATGATACTTGAATTAGTGCGAACCCACCGCGCCTTCGGCGCGGCACAACCCCCGCCAAAAATGCAGGCGGCAGCCGCACCGCTGACAATTTCAAGTTTTTCTTTGACGGCGAATAAATCCAAGAATTCGCGAAGCGAATACCCTGAATGAATTAAATATAGAAAATTATGACAATAATTTCAATTTTAGGAAAAGTTAGAGCCCCAAGCAGATTATTAGTCCGCAAGGGGCTCGTTGGCGAGGCACGTCGACCTCGCTTAGTTGGACCGGAGCCGGCGCATCTTCGGAGCCATCAGCCCCACGAACATCGCGATGGCCACGAACTGGAAGTAGCTCCGTTCCGCGGCCACGCCCCACTGGGGAGCGCTGGTCATGAGCTGATAGATGAAGTTGCCGGCGGTCAGTCCGACGAAAGACGACACAGCGGTCGGAAGCAGGTGCTTCATTGGTCAATCCTCCTTCAAGGTGCTGTTTTCTACGGCACTTTACCGCAGAAGTCAGCGGGTTTTTGGAATTCCGATGACACCGACATCATAGCATACTCGCACCTTGAAGTCAAGAGCAGTTGGGCAAACAGAAAAAGCCCTAAAATATGGGCTTTTTCTGGAGTTTCGTATTGGATTAAAAATTTTTCTTCCCCTCAATTCAAAACATGGTTCGCGCCGATGTTTTTTCCGGGCTCTTTTGCGGTTTTGAGCGGTGCGGCTTCGCCGCCTGCATTTTTGGCGGGGGTTGTGCCGCGCCGAAGGCGCGGTGGGTTCGCACTAATTCAAGTATCCTGCACCAGAAAGGAAATTGCAAGTCAGAGCTCGCCGCCTCGCGGTGCTCGGCGGCTCGCGCGTATTGTATTTTCGGCTCAAAACGGAATTCGCGATTTCGTTTGAGGGGAAGAAAATTTTTAATCCAATTTATTCAACAACAATATGAGATACATACTCTACGCTAGAAAATCCACTGAGGAAGAAGACCGCCAGGTGCTTTCCATTCAGGCGCAACTTGAAGAGTTGCGCGTATTCGCCGTCAAAGAAAAACTTGAAATTGTCGCCTCCTTTGAGGAGGCGAAAACCGCAAAAGAGCCCGGGCGAACGAAGTTCGCAGAAATGCTGTCATTGATTGAACGGCAAAAAGCAGACGGCATTATCGCATGGCACCCTGACCGACTTGCCCGAAATTCGGTAGACGGGGGCAAAATCATACATCTGATTGATCGCGGCTTGATTCGTTCTCTCAAGTTTCCGACTTTTTGGTTTGAACCGACACCACAAGGATTGTTTATGCTGAACATTGCTTTCGGACAGAGCAAGTATTTCGTGGACAATTTGCGAGAGAATGTGAAAAGAGGTTTGCGGCAGAAAATCCGCAATGGCGTATGGCCCGGCTGGGCTCCGGTGGGCTACCTTAACAATCCCAAAACAAGAATGATTGATATTGACCCCGACAAATCTCCGAAAGTGCAAAAATTGTTTGAGCTATACGCCACCGGAGCATATCTATTTTCTGCTCTCGCAAATTGGGCAAAGAAACATGACTTGCGCGGAAACAAGAACAAAGAAATATCTTTAAGCAATGTTCAGTCCATACTCCAAAATCCTTTCTACATCGGATTGATGAGATACAAGTCGGAAACTTTTGAGGGAAAACACGAGCCGTTGATTTCAAAGAAACTTTTTGATGAGTGTCAAGAAGTTATGCAGAAGCGCGGCAAAGTACGACCAGACAGAAAACATAGTTTCGCGTTTCTCGGACTACTCAAATGCGCCTCGTGCGAGTGTTCCATTACAGCCCAATATGCCAAAGGAAATGGTGGCACCTACACCTACTATCGTTGTACCAAAAAACGAGGCGCGTGCACGGAACGCTACATCAGCGAAACTATGCTTGCCACGCAAATCAAAAATTATCTTCAAAAAGTTTCTTTGTCGAGCCAAGACACGCAGAAAGTTTTGGTGGCGTTGGAAAAAGACGAGAAACAAGCGAAAGAGGAAGCGCGAACAGAAGCGGATAATCTAAAGGGTGAACTGACGCAGATTGAAACCAAGCTCGAAAAACTTCTGAACCTCTATCTTTCTGACGCGCTATCCACAGAAGAATACGCCGCCAAAAAGAATTCTCTCGTGTCTGAAAAAGTACGCGTGGAGGAAAAAATTACCGACATTGAGCAAAAAGGAGCGTCTTGGCTCGAACCGGCTCGTGAATTCGTTTTGTCCTTGAATCAAGCCGCGAATCTGACTAATGAAAATGATTTTGCCAAAATGACAGCATTTCTAAAAAACATCGGCGCGAACCATGTTTTGCAAAATCGCGAATTCCGTTTTGAGCCGAAAATACAATACGCGCGAGCCGCCGAGCACCGCGAGGCGGCGAGCTCTGACTTGCAATTTCCTTTCTGGTGCGCCTTGCAGGGATTGAACCTACGGCCTTTCGCGTGTGAAGCGAACGCTCTACCACTGAGCTAAAGGCGCATTTGTAGAAGGAGCCCGCTTTCTACAAAGCGTCCCACGAGGATGCCAACGAGAATTGCGAGCCCTCCCATAATAAGCATCTCAAAGCCATTGCGCAACAGACTAAGTTTAAAGAAAAACGCGCTCACCATACCGAGTACAAAGAGCGCAAGGAGAGTAAGCGCGATAGAAAGCGAGATAGCAACGCTATTCGTATAGTAAAGGTAAGGAGCGAGCGGAATAAGCCCCGCAATCAAATATGAGACGAACATGAGTGCCCCCGAGGTTGCAGCGTGCCCGATGGGGACGGACCTGCGTGCAAGGTAGCTTTCTGCTTGATGCTCGGAAAGGAGACTCCCAACTCCCATGGAGAATGCCTCAACAAAGATGAGAATGAATCCGGAGAGAAGAATGGCGTTACGATCTGCGCCAGAGAGCGCGACGCCAGAGAGAAGCCCCACCGTAGAGACAAGGCTATCTTCTACACCAAAGATGAAGGTTCTCACATAGAGTACAAAGGTCTGCTTTGACGACATACTCGTATCAGTTTATCATACGCCTATGGCACTTACGAAATTAGTACTCAAAAAGGTACTGGGAATACTCCTTGTCATCCTCGGCATCCTCTCCATCCTAACACCACTCACTCCTGGCGCATGGCTCGGTATTGTGGGGCTTGAGCTCCTCGGCTGGCGGGTAGTGCTTCAAGAGTATCTTGAGAGACGCTGGCCAACACATACGGAACGAATCAAAAAAATTTTTGGGATTGACTAAGGTCTACGGCCACTTTTTCCCTTCCACAAATAGTTGATCGGGAACCGCATTACCATTTGCGTCTACCTTGATGCGCATCCCCGCTTCTTTGTTCCAAAAACTGAAATTATTTCCCGCCCCTTCAGGGATATAGTACTGCTCCATTCCATACGAGAGCGTCAAATCCCTATCAATGCGTACTGGTCTCGGATTAGTACTAGTACCTATGTGCTGTTGAAATGTATCAAGTGGACTTTGAGCACCTTGGACTATCTTCCCTTTCAGGAAGATGCGATTCTCATTCGTGCTAGGTCTCTCGGTACTTGCGTAATCAATGTACCAATATGGATTACCCTCTTGTAATATGACATAGAGAACATCACCGTTGTGAAGCTTACGAATATCTTCACCCCTTACCTTATACGAACTTACCCGAGAAATTTCATACTGGAAAGTCACATAATCACCGCGCAGTGGATCACGCGGGTCTACAGGAGCGATGCGTAAAAACACTCCAGTACCACTCTCCAGCACAGAGAGCTTTACGATTATGAGTATAAAAATAACGGCAACCTGTAAGGCAAAGGCGAGGAAAAATTTTGTACTTGTAGGAATCATGGTGTTGAAGGTTGATTTTCAGTACCCTTTAGTGTCGCAATCATGCGCCGTCTCCCCCGCTCCATAAGCCAACCAAGCACAAATAGCAGAATACCCGCGCCGATGAAGAAGATACTCTTGTTCATATAGCTGAAGAACCAGTCAAAATACTTTATGAAGATAAAGATGAAGAGCGCTAAGGCACCGAGATTGATGAGCCATGTTGCACGGCGCGCGTAACCCATAAACACAATCCCCACCAACTCGGCAAGGAGTGCGATATTAAAGATGCTCGCCCAGATAATGCCGGCACTCGTGAGAGTATGCGAATACGAGTATGAGCTCCCCCTCGCCACCAAGATCTGTGCGGGGAGAAAGGCGATGCTCCCTAAAAGTGCCGCAAGTACAAGAAGTGCCGCAAGCTCCACCGGGTACACGAGTCGTTTAATAGTGATAACCGTTAAAGTCGCAATAAGTGCTATTCCAATCACTACAAAGGAGAGAAGTATTTGCCATGTATTGAGCATTGATACACCGTTTGTCATCCCCTCTAACGCTTTTAAGCCAATACCGGTGGAAAAGAAAAAGAGGAGAATAGTAATGGGAACTAAGCCAAATATTAGATAGATGAGCGCAAAACGCTTTGCCTTAGGGAACCACTCGTGCAATCTCCCTAGTGCATAAAAGAGTAAGGCAATGAGACTCATACCACTTACAATGAAAATAGAGGAAGGAACAATATCTCCCGCTCCTTCGATAGCCCAGAGTTCTGCTTGTGTTCCCCACCATCTGGTAAGTCCAATCAACGATCCCGCTAGGAGATACACATTCTTGAGCCAGTATGCGCCAACGAGACCAATGAGAGAAATGATGAGGAGTACGGTCTGCCACTCAAATAGATAATCTAATTCATGATTGACACGGAGAAGTGTAATACCCAAAAAAAGGAAGGAAAGGAGAAAGAATGCTTGACTCACTGCATCTTCACGAGAATTAGCAACCATAAGATGCCACTCATTTTCCACTGAAGTCCCTCCCCTATGACGAAAGATACCTACTATAAAACGAATGATAAAAAACACTACGAAGAGCGAAATTGCGAGACCGATAACGATAAAAAATGGGATGAAGCCGAGAGTAAACATAGTGTTAGTAGAGTTGCTTTAATTCATCGGGCATTCTTCTCCTTATAATCCATCCAACCGTAAAGGTGCAGAAAGTAGAGATGATTAGCAGAGAAAGTGAAATAAAAGTAACTGATGCGCCTCGTGACCAGAAGTGCTCAAACATAATGAAGGGGTGCCCAAGTAGTCCGGCAGTGCCGAGTGGGAGACTTAAGTAGTAGAGGGGGTACGAGTCAACTGCGAGTGCCATCGCCAAGGTACCGAGCATCCAAAGCAAGAAGCCGTCCGGCCACTCAACCTGCACATGAAAGAGTTGCGCCACGAGAAAGATTCCCGCGCCATAGCTAATAGCGCCAAGGAGTATGAGCGCTTCACCAGAGCGGACATAACCGCGATACTCTTTTAAATAGAATCCGAGTCCGTATGAGACAGCCATCACAGCAAGCACGATGCTAACCTTGGTCATGCGCCCAATCTCCTGCCAGTTAGCCGCCACAAAAGAGAAGATACCCGCGGCGATTAAGAGTGCACCAATACTCACAATTACACGCACCGTCCACTTGTGAGAATCACTCTTTGCCGACTCTTGGGTGAGAGAACTAAAACCTGATTCAATCGCCGCAAGGGTGGCGCCTTGGGCGAGAAGTTCTTGATAAATCTCCTCTTTGCGTTTACCAGTGGCGAGTGACACCCGTATCTGCTCGGTAAGCTGGGCTGATCCCATATACCATAGAGTATAGCACTGTATAAAAAACCCGCCATACAGGTATGGCAGGAATTGACGGAAGAGAGGATCTCATGCAATCAAAGAGAAATATTGCAACACAGTTTTAAATGATTGCAATTACTCTTTTTTCTTATCCAGCTTGTCTAAGCGGAGCAGTCTGACACCGTAATAGACCACGAGCGCGATGACGAGAAAATCAATTACCACACTCAAGAGATCACCGTAGAGAATGCGTGCGGAACCAATAGAGAGTGCGGCATCCTTAAATCCTCCTGCTGCTCCGAGGATGAGTCCGAGGAGCGGGTTGATAACATCGGTCACCAATGCTGAGACTACCTTAGAGACCGCACCTCCTAAAATAAATCCGACGGCAAGTCCCACGACCCCCTGCTCGCGAATAAATTCAATAAAGCCTTTCATAGATACTAGTATAACAAATCTGTGGACCTACCGGGAGTCGAACCCGGGACTCGGCAATGCGAATGCCGCGTAATACCACTTTACTATAGGCCCATCAGCTAATCTTTGATCCAGAAGGAACTTCGCGCTCCGGTAAGAGGAGTACGGGAGAACCATCTTCTCCATGTGTGGCAAGTACCATTCCCTGACTCTCTAGTCCCATGAGAGTACGCGGATCAAGGTTGGCTACAACGACAATACTCTTGCCCATAATCTCCTCCGGCTCATAAGCTTTTCCGATACCAGCAATAATTTGACGCGTCTCAGGTGCCTCGCCGTCTGGCGGAGTATCTAACTCAACAACTAATTTGAGGAGTTTCTCCGAGCCATCTACACGGGAAGCCTCACGCACACGCACGATCCGCAGATCAAGTGCTTTAAATTCATTATAGCTAGCCATACTCAATCCTAGCAGAGAGGTACTCCATTGAAAAGTATTATCTACCAAGATGATTGACAAATATTTATATCCCTGTCACAGTGTACATTCGATAGATCTTCTTATTTGTTATCACATCATACTCCATACACCTAGCCCTCGCACCCCCTAAAACGGAGACTGTCTCATACAGTCTCCGTTTCTTTATTTTTTGGGTCCCCCATTCACCGATTCATCCAGATAAAACGGTACCAGTAGTGAGAGAAAGCACCGAGCGCGGCAAGAATAAAGAGTAACTTGATAGCCCACCCAATGTGTGGGATGAATCCGAGCGCAGTGTAGATGAGTGCGCCAAACAAGGCTGCTTGCCATGTAACTGCAACGGAGGATTCTTTTTTGATAAGCTTAATTGCCCATATTCCGCAAATGAGACTTGCCAAAGGAATGGAAAGGAGAATGAAGAAGACATACATAAGAAGTGCAAGAACCCCAATCGGTATGCCAACAATGGTCATGAAGATAATCAGAGTTGCCATAGGAAGAGAAACTAGGAGAACAAAACCCATAAGAACACTCCACCATGGTTCATTCACCACACGATAGACCAGCTCATGCGCCAGATTACCAAAGAGAAGCGTAATAATGAGCGCAGTTAGGAGAGTCATGATGAACTTAAGGATGATCCAGAGTCCTAAGAAGGCGATAACTGCTTCTCGCAGAGAGGTCTTCCCCATCGCGGCAAAATCCTTCGTCTCTTTGTAGATTGTCTTCCCATCAATGATTGCGGAATTCGCAATGACTGCTCGTTGCGGAGCACGGTAGATAAGATCGCCACGGATGCGAGCACGAGGACCGATCACCAATTTGTCTGCCGAAACTTCAACAGAGCCGTTCACCGCACTCTCTATATCAACTTGTCCACCATACACACGAACATTACCTTGTACAGGACCATCAAATACAACACGCCCGCCACCAACCAATACATCTCCAGATATGTGCGCGGTTGATTCTATGCGAACTTGTCCGCCAGCAACAATCAGATCCCCAAGAATGGTACCGCCCACAATCACCGTACCCCCCACCACGCGCACATCATCATTCGCACGACCAGTGAGCGTCACGGTACCACCGCCAATCAGAATATCTCCTGCCGTATACCCAGAATAAAGTACGGTTCCTCCACCAACAGAAAGATCTCCCCGTACAACCCCGGCAATAGATGCGGTACCCGCTCCCACATATAAATCACCTGTTACTACATCTAATTGACGGAGTGAGTACTCATCTTCTCCTTTAATGAGTGCAGCATGGGTGCTCACGGGGAGAAGGATCGCTACACAAATGATGAATAATACTTTTTTCATAGCCACATATGTTGGCTAATAAGCTTTTGCCAATACACTCACTCTACACCAGAAAAGAAAACTCGCAAGTACAAAACCCCCCTGTCTCGTTAAGAGAGGAGGGGGGTTTTAAGAAGCAAAACTTATTTCTTACCCTTCTTTGCCTTCTTTGCCTTTTTCTTTGCTGCCATAGTATATCGTGATAATCGATTAAGTAATATTCGACCTACTCTTAGACAAGAGAGTGTTTACATACATTGTAGAGAATTGCGTGACACACGCAATAAGAAAGAGTACTCACAAGAACGAAACTGTTGATAACTCATTAATTTTGATTTCAAAAAAATAATATCCCCATCACCCGCTACGGCGGATAATGGGGATGGTACGATGGGGTGAGTGTACAATAACTTTCTTCACTCCGGGGCCAGAGATGGAAAGTATTCCATCTTGAGTTGCAAGAACCTGTATTATGCCAGAGTCTGTGATAAACATTGAGTGACCGGTTTTCGCCTGGGTTGGACGGAGAATCTTTTCTTCACTATCAAACAAGATCATTCATTTCACCTCCACGAATAGGAACATTCCGAAAAATACTATACTACATACTGGCGGGGATAGCAAGCTCAAACACCTCTGCGGGATCTGCGAGCTGTTGGAGCGCTCTTGTTGTCGTAGTAGGAAGTTCCTCTCCCTGCAACTCTTTTAATTGCTCAAATGCGGGTGGGAGAACAGTGTCGTGGAGAGAAAAACCCCACCCATTTAGAAAGGCGAGTGCCACTGAACCAAAGATAAATATCACGACATAGCCGAGGATACTCACTAGTACAAATGGGTGAATTGTCTTTGGCGGTGAGTCTGTCGGTGGTGCCACATATCCCCTCTTTACATATGAATAAATAAGAAAGAAATACGCTGCGACCCAAGGAATGATGAACACTTGAGCTATGACGGTAAGTAGCTTCCCCATAGTGGAGAATGCAGAGAATGTACCGAAAAGAAACGAGATAACAGCAAGAAAGATACAAAGAAATAAGAAACGAAATAGTAATTTACCCTCATACCCCCGTACATAGGCGCGATTTCTGAGGAGCGCAGTCCCGCCACGCTTCCCCTCCGCAATATATACGAAAAGTGCAAAACTAAACCAGAGCTGAAAATAGATTCCCGGGACAATGAAGAGTGTATAGGCACCAAGACATAGAAAGATGACAAGGAGCACAATACATCCAATATGGATACTGTTATCCCATGCGTAGAGAAGCGCTTCGGTAACTGGAACAGTCCGTGCGCTATGGATGAGCGTATAGAGAAGAGCACTCAACAGAAGTACTTGGAGTGAGAAGAGGAGTACCACACCAGCAGTGAGAAGTATGTCTCCACTCAAAATACCTCTCCCGATAAGCATATCGCCGAGCACTGCAGAGGCAACAACGATACCGAGAGAGAGGGAAAAAAGTGTCCGAGCCTGCGCAACGCAGAGTGTGACCGATTCACGAAAGAGTGCAATGGGGCCGGGGAGAACAATCCGTGATGGTGATTCCGCCATATCTGATTAGTATACTATGTGCGGCGGCTCTTCCAATACTCGTAGAATGGAGGTAGTACTGAAATAATAATGATAGCGAGGATGATTGGAAAGAGGTACCGATCAATCCCTGGGATAACTGATCCAAGAAAGTATCCTATCCCGGTGAGTCCTAAGGCCCAGAGCCCTGCGCCAATAATGTTAAATGAAAGAAAAGTTGAGTAAGACATCTTCCCTACCCCCGCAAGAATAGGAGTGAAGGTGCGAACAATAGGAATAAAGCGCGCAATGATAATTGCACGAGAACCGTACTGTTCAAAAAAGTGCTCCGTACGAATAAGGTATTCTTTTTTAAAAAAACGAGAATCTTTTCGCGAGAAGAGTGCAGGGCCTACACGGTAACCGAAAGCATAGCCAACAGAATCTCCCGCGATTGCGGCACTGAAGAGAAGTGGTGCAAGAATCCAAAAATTTAAAAAACCTTGTGAAGCAAGAAATCCAGCAGTAAAAAGCAGACTATCTCCCGGAAGAAAGAAACCAAAAAAAAGCCCACTCTCGGCAAAGATAATAGCAGTGAGCCCCACATAACCACCCCACTCAATGAGCGCAACAATATCAAACATCTGCGTAGTGTAACATATTAAACAAAAAGAAATCCGCCACAAAATTGTGGCGGAGATAGACGAGAAGTCTTAACGAGCAAGTGGTATGCAAGAGTTGGTCATCGCAGCCTTTTGAACCGCAAGATCTTGGTCTGCTCGTAACCTTGACAGGACGAAGGAAGGTACACAGGGATGTTTCGCCATTAGGATGCGAATCTGCACACTTGGATCATCTCTCAGTAGTTCAAAATAGTTTTTAGAGACATAAAACCCAGTGACGCGCAAAGGGAAACTCCTCAATCTTTCTTCCTGCTCCGAAAACCATTCACACAGCACCAGTGGCATTGTATGCCCTTTCCCATCAGATACATCCTCTTTTGCACCAACTAAGACACAGAGAAGAGAGAGGAGTGGCTCGGCAGAACAGTGTTTGAGAATATCAAAGGTCCGAGCACTGAGTCTGAATTTCTCAACAACGCGCACCAATATTTCCTGCAGTTCTATTGCATCCTCTTCGTTAACTTCCCTCCGTCGCTTATCCACAACTTGATTCCTTTCATCGGCAACAAGCGTATCAAGTGATGAGCCCATTATTACTTCTCCTTTCAAAAGTTCTTTTCCAGGAGAGACTATAACACATAGGCTTAGACGCCGACAAGTGTCTTTGCTACTACATAGAGACTCTCGCTCCACGCGAGCGGAACATTCTCATTGTAACGATCACTGTTGCTGAAATAGAGCTCAGGGAGGAGCCCCTCCTTTGTCACCACTGATTCTGCTTTTTTGAAGTACTCTCGTGCCCGCTCATACTCTCCACGCTCAGCATAGATGATTGCAAGCCAAGGAAAGCCGAAGGTCCACTCTGCCTCCTCGCTCCATCCATCTTCATTTGCGTTATAGTAGCGGTCTGTCTTATAGCGAAGTATGCCATGCTGCTTTTCCAGATGATATTCAAGATTACGAAGAATATAGTCCGCATTCTCTCTGCTTATAATCCGATACGGCCAAATGAGTGAGAGGAGTGAAAGATCGCAGAATTTATCTTTACTCTCGCGTGGTAACAATTTTTCTAAAGTGGCTCCGCCTTTTTCAATATACTCGCGAGGTACCGTAATGTAGGGGAGGCGCGCTACCGACTCTAAACCAGCGAGCATTGCTCCGACCGAGGATGCGTGCACCTCCTCCCACTCTTCCCACATCCCCGAATCAGGATCATGCCAATATTCAATGGCACCAGCGTAGTCAACCAACTTCTGAATAACCCGTTTATCATCGTCTAACTCCACTACTCCGTGGCCTCTCATTTCTAAATCACCAAACTTGTACAGGAGTGCACCAACGGCATCGTTCTGTTTATTTCCCCATTCTTCCCAAAACTCTTCAAAAGTCTCTGGATTATAGCGCGCGTGAATGTACTGCCATGTCTCGTAGGGCTTGTGTTGTGCCGCCCATGAGATCTTTGCTTCGTGTTTTTTAAGTGTGTCCAAGAGTGCACGGTAGGTGCGCCGTACGGTATCCCAATCCCCCGTTGCCTCAAATGCAAGTGCAGTGTAAAAGTTGTCACGGAGCCATGCCTTGTTATATCCCGTTGATACTTCTTGTGCCGACGCGAGAAAAAGTCCAGATGGGGACTGTAATTTCTTAATTACTTCAAGGTGAGTATCTATGGCATTATTCATTATTACGATCTCTCCCTATTACTTGCTCTGCTACTAACGGCCATTCTCGTCTTAATTCTATCGTACGATGAAGCATCTCACTATACACCCTCTGCTGTTCAGCTACCTTAAGCAACCCTTTCTTCTTATAATAGTCCGTCTCCCGCTCGGATGCATCGCGCATTTTTTCTAGAAGTATAAGTTCTTTTGCAAAGGCTCGATCTTCATCATTCTCTATCTTCCACTCTCGTCCATTCAATTCAAAGTGAGTAAGCGTCTCCGACTCTGTCTCTGTAACTTCGAAGAGACCGTGTAATTCTTGTGCTATCTCCTCGTCAGCACGGACAAGGAGCTCTTGTCGCACAGAGCGTTCTTTTTCTTGAACTTCCTGTATTTGTTC
>CAZNKH010000009.1:0-19376 GCA_964574105.1 uncultured Candidatus Saccharibacteria bacterium
AGACTGTCACTTGGATTCCATCACACATTAAAGATGGGCGCTTTGGTAAGTGGCTTGAGGGGGCGCGTGATTGGGCAATCTCGCGATCGCGCTTCTGGGGAGCGCCATTACCGGTGTGGCGTTGTAATTCTTGTAATGAAGTGACGGTGATTGGCTCACTGAAAGATTTAAGTGATGCGCACCCTCTACACAATACATACATTTTATTGCGCCACGGAGAGACGGATGCAAATATCTCTGGAGAAGTTTCTGCTGATGTTACTAAAGTAACTCCACTCACTCCAAAAGGGATCCACATAGTAGAAAAGAGCGCGGAAGAGCTAAAAGAAGAGAAGCCAGATCTTATTCTCCATTCTCCCTTTTATCGCACAAAGGAGAGCGCACGCATCGTTTCTGATGTACTAGGTATCCCACCAGAAGAAATGGTTGAAGAACCAGCTCTAAGGGAATTGGATCCGGGGAGCTTCTCTGGTGGGAGCTGGGAGTCGTACTGGGAGCACAAGCCAGATGATGGAGAAGATAGGGACTCGGTACATAAGCGCATGGAAAAATTTTTACAGGAGACAGAATCTCGCTACCACGGAAAGTGCATCCTCATCGTGTCTCATGGTCTCCCGCTCTTTATGTTGAGAAAGATAATTGAGGGAGAGGAAACACACTTAGAGACAGGAGAGTGGCATCGTACTACTCTTCGTCGGCTCCCACGAAATACAGAAGGGGAGATTGATCTTCATCGTCCCTATATTGATGCAATTCAATTCCCTTGCTCGTGCGGAGGGATGTACACGCGTGTCCCAGAGGTGTTTGATTGCTGGTTTGAGTCTGGCTCCATGCCATTTGCTGAAGCACACTATCCCTTTGAAGAGCAGAGCTCCTTTGATCCCGCGAATAATGTTGGATTTCCTGCCGACTTTATTGCAGAAGGCTTAGACCAAACGCGTGGTTGGTTTTACAGCATGCTTGTCCTAGGGGTCGGTCTCTTTGGGATCTCGCCATATCGGCATGTTATCGTAAACGGTCTCATTCTTGCGGAGGACGGACAGAAGATGAGTAAGCGACTCAAGAACTATCCTGATCCAGTAGCGGTGATGGAGCACTATGGGGCTGATGCGTTGCGTTTCTACCTTCTCTCATCTCCCGTTGTCCGTGCTGAAGATTTGAATTTCTCTGAAAAGGGTGTTGCTGAAGTGTACCGAAAAAATGTCGTTCGTCTTATGAATGTGCGTTCCTTTCTTGAGCTCTACAAACCGCAGAATCGCACGCTTCCTGACTATCGCGAGAGCACGGTACTCTTGGACCAATGGATACGCGCGCGCTTGGATGAACTGCGAACACAGGTAGAGGAGGCAATGGATTCCTACGAGCTTGATCGCGCAACAAAGCCCATCACTACCTTCATTGACGATCTTTCTACTTGGTACCTCCGTCGATCTCGAGAGCGTTTCAAAGATGAGCAGGAGCTACTTCTTGTCTCTTCAACACTCACGCAAGTGCTCAAAGAAGTCTCAAAAGTTATTGCGCCGTTTATGCCCTTTCTTGCAGAGGAGCTCTACCTCTCTGTGCGAGAACTGAGTGACCCAGAGAGTGTGCATCTTGCCCTGTGGCCAGAGTCTGCAGGGGGAGATCCTGATACTCTTAAGCCTATGACGGTAACTCGTGAGCTTGTGTCTCTCGCACTTAAGTGGAGAGAACGCAAGGGAATAAAAATTCGCCAGCCACTCTCTACAATGAAGGTAAAGACACTCGTTCCAGAAGCGTACTGTGCGCTTATCCGTGATGAAGTTAATGTGAAGAATGTCCTTGAAGAGCATGATATGGGGGAGCTCGTGTGGTTAGACACTATCATTACTCCAGCACTGCGAGAGGAGGGAACGATCCGTGAGTTTGTAAGAATGATACAAGACTTTAGAAAAAGTGAGTCCTGCGCGCCGAGAGAGACAATCTTACTCAATATTCATGCAAATAAGGAGGAGTTACTTTTGCTGGAAAAATATCGCGCGGAGTTGGAGCAGGCTACTGCTACAAAGTTAACTCTTACTGAAGGAAAGATGCTCGTCATCTCGCGCCCGTAATGGCTTATCACATTCACACAACTCGTGCGCTCATACTTAAGTCACGAGGAGAGGGAGAGGGACACAAGATACTACATCTCCTGACAGAGGATCTCGGGGTACTCACTGCACACGCACAGAGTGTTCGAGTGCTCAAATCAAAACTCCGTTATCACCTGCAGGACTACACTCTTGCACGGCTCTCTCTGGTGCGGGGGAAGGCGATATGGCGTGTAACTGGTGCCGAGACACTATCGCGCAAACACATGCGATTGACATATTCTCGAGCAATCATTGCGCGACTCTGCTCGCTCGCCTATGAACTCTCACTCCCCGATGATCCACATACCGATCTCTTCCAAGACCTCTTCTCCTTGACCGAATACTTGAGTATAGATAACGCCTCTCGGCGCGCACTCGCTCCACACGCGGAGCTCCTGACGCTCTTGCGGGTGCTTGCTCGCGCGGGTTTTCTAGAAGAGCGTGTCTCGCTTGGACGCTTTATCATCTCACATACACTCTCCGATTCACTCTTGCGTGAATTTGAACCGATCTCCCCGAGCGGCATGATGCTAGCAGAAGAGACACTTACTCGTGCACAGGTCGCAGAAGCCGCTGTGCTATACTAACTAACTATATGGCGCGTGAAGATAGCCTCGAAGTACTCAAGAAGAAGCTCTACGATCGCAACTGGAAGGGTGGCGCGGAACGCGACAGAACTGAGCTGAAAAATCTTGATACGAAGGAAAAAAGAGCGTGGGATACCAGTACACCTGATACGGCGAACATAATGTCTTCTGTAGTAAAAAGACCAATGTCCCTCATATCAAAACTTCTCTTCGGATCGCTCTTTTTCTTTTCACTCTGTGTGGCTATCGCGGGAGCGGTGCTCTACTTCAAACTTGGAGTCAGTGACACTAATGTGAATATGGTAATCCAAGGCCCTACTTCAGTTGCTGGCGGAGAATTGGCAACTTTTACTATGACAATTACCAATAAAGACAGTAAGTCATTACTTAACAGCGTGCTTATTGTTGAATATCCAGATGGTGCGCGAGATGCGGCAGATCCAACGAAAACTCTTACTCGTGAGCGTATTCCCCTCGGAGAAATTAAGTCTGGCGAGGTAGTAAATCGTACCATCAAGACAATACTCTACGGATCATCGGGTACAAGACCAGAAATTACTGCTGGATTGGAATATAACCTTCCGGAATCAATGTCTCTCTTCTCTCGTAGTGAATCATACTCGGTTACTCTTGCCGCGGCCCCAGTGGATGTATATGTGGAGATGCCAAAGGAGATAAATGCTGATCAGGAGATTACAGCGACTGTACGCATTGTTTCAAATGCAAAGACGACACTTAAGAATGTGGCGGTTCGTGTTGATCTCCCTTATGGATTTGCAGTGAAGAGTACCGATCCAGATCCGTCCCAGGGCTCATCCTTCTGGCGTCTCGGTGATCTATCCTCTGGTGCAGAACGCACGATAAAAATTATGGGAACGCCACAGAGTGATAGTAATGAATCAGAAGGAATCAGTGCGACTGTGGGCACAGAAGATAGCGAGGAGGCAGGCTCACTTTCTATTGTATATAATACCGCCTTTGGAGCTGTGTCTGTCGCCGAGCCCTATCTTGCGCTCTCCGCGACGCTGAATGGGAATATTGGTAAGTCGGTAATTGCACCCGCAGATAAAGAGGTGAGAGGCGTCATCTCGTGGAAGAATAGTACTGATTCCACAATCTCTTCCGGGGTGCTCACTCTTGAACTCTCGGGGAATGTTGATCCAATAAGCGTGACTGCAGGGAATGATGGCTACTACAATTCTCGTAACAATACGATTACTTGGGACAAGCGAGTTGTTGAGCAGTTAGGAAGTATTGAAGCCGGCGAAAGAGGAAATGTGCAATTTACATTCAAGCCAAAAGCCCTCACTCGTGCCAGCGCGACACTTAACCCGAGTGCAGAGTTATCCATCTCTTTCACTGGTACCCGTACTGCAGAAGGATTTTCTCAGCAAGACATTTCGTCGGTGATTGTTCGTACCGTGAGGTTTGCAACGCAGGTAAGCTTTTCTGCTGATGGTTATTACTCAATTGGACCAATTAAAAATAGCGGTCCCATCCCACCAAAGCTTGGGACAGAGACGACCTATACAATTACCTGGGCGTTGGTGAATCCTTCAAATAATGTTACTAGTGCAACCGTGGAGGCGGTACTCCCAATCTCTGTTGAGTGGAAAGGGGCCACCTCACCTGCGAATGAGTCGGTGACATACAATGAATCTACCCATACAGTTACATGGGATCTTCAGTATCTTAAGTCGGGTGTTGGCGTAGGAGGTACAGCACCGAGAACTGCGTCATTCCAAGTTGGCATCAATCCAAGCCTCTCTCAAGTTGGAGAAGTGCCAACCCTTGTGTTACAGTCCCTCTTTAAGGGAACCGACACCTTCACAGGAAAACCTGTGACAGCTGAAAGACCCGCAATCACTACGCGTATTGTAAAAGATCCTGCATTTCGAAGTGGGAGTGACCAAGTCATTCAATGAGTACCGACACCGATAGAATGAGCAATCTTGTCTCGCTCGCCAAACGGCGCGGTTTTGTCTTTCCTGGTTCAGAAATCTATGGAGGTCTCTCTGGTACATGGGACTGGGGACATCTCGGGGTACTTCTTAAAGAGCGCATTAAGGCAGAGTGGATGAGAGCCTTTGTTTATGAGCGAGATGATGTACTTACAGTAGATGCCGCGCTCATTATGAACGCAGAGGTGTGGAAGGCCTCCGGTCATGTGGATGGGTTTACTGATCCTCTCATAGAGTGTATTAAGTGTAAACGACGCTTCCGCGCAGACACTCCGCTTACCGAATGTCCCGAGTGTGGTGGAGCGGTGAGTGCGCCACGACAATTTAATATGATGTTTGAGACACGGGTGGGTGCGGCAGAAGAGAGCTCCTCCGTCTCATATCTCCGCCCAGAGACAGCGCAGGGGATTTTTGTAAACTTTAAAAATACGGTAGACGCCTACCATCCCAAGCTCCCCTTTGGAATTGCGCAAATTGGTAAGGCATTTAGAAATGAGATCACTCCGAGGGACTTTCTCTTCCGTGCGCGTGAGTTTGAACAGATGGAATTGGAGTACTTTGTGCGCCCATATGAGTGGGAACAGCACTTTGAAGCATGGCGAGTACGGATGCATGAATGGAAAGAGCGTATTGGGCTTCTTGATTCACTTTTTCATGAAGTAGAAGTCGGGGAGGGTGATCGGGCTCACTACTCTACACGTACTATTGATTTTGAATTTGATTTTCCATTTGGACGCAAAGAGCTCTACGGTCTTGCTTACCGTGGTGACTACGATCTCTCTCGGCACTCCGAGCGTTCGGGCGCAGATCTCTCATACTTGGATGAGGAGAGTGGCGAGCGTTTTCTCCCTCATGTGATAGAACCATCACTCGGTCTTGATAGAACGGCGCTTGCTCTCCTTACGAGTGCGTATACGGAAGATGAATTAGGAGGAGAAAAACGAGTCTTTCTCCGTCTTGCTCCTATAATTGCGCCTGTTCGTGTGGCAGTCTTCCCACTGCTCAAAAACAAGCCAAACTTGGTCACTCGCGCACGAGAGCTCTTTTCTGTAGTGAGGCAGAGTGTTCTCGGGGTCGTCTTTGATGATAATGGTAACATAGGTAAACGCTACCGTCGGCAAGATGAGATTGGTACACCGTGGTGTGTCACGGTAGACTTTGACACACTTGAGGACGGAACAATTACACTACGCAATCGTGATGACGGTACACAGGAACGCATCCATGAGACTGAGCTTCCCGGCTGGATAGCGGCAGCATTGTAAAATTGATATTTTTGTGGTACAACCAAACGCTATGGCGTATACAAAATATGTGCTTAAAGATGGACTTCGGCTCATTACTGTACCTCGTCGCGACGCGGAGAGTGTAACAGTGATGGTCTTGGTTAAGGCAGGATCCAAGTACGAACGCAAGGAAGAGAACGGTATCTCACACTTCTTGGAGCACATGTGTTTTAAGGGTACAAAGAAGCGTCCTAAGGCGATGCAGATCTCTGCTGAATTAGATGCCTTAGGCGCACAGTATAATGCCTTTACCAGTTACGAATTCACTGGCTACTACGCAAAGGTAGCGCCGACAAATGTGAAGAAAGCACTGGAGATTGTTTCAGATCTCTATCTTAACCCGATTTTTAATCAGGATGAAATTGAACGGGAGAAGGGGGTGATTATTGAGGAGATGAACATGTACGAAGATCTCCCGAATAAGAAAGTGCAGGATGATATGATGACGCTCCTTTTTGGAACACAGCCAATAGGACGGAGCATCTTAGGTACAAAAGAGATTATTCGCGGCATAACACGGGAAGATTTTTTGCAGTATCGTGCGAAGCATTATCTGCCACAATCAACCATTGTGCTTGTTTCCGGTTCTTTTAAAGAGTCGGATATTCGTCGTGATGTAGAGAAACTTTTTTCTCATCTAGACAGTGGGGTGAAAGGGGAAAAACTCCCTGTCAATGATCACCAATCAAAGCCGCGGGTATTTGTACGAACAAAGGATTCAGATCAATCGCACATCGTGATTGCCTTTCGCGGTTACTCAGTCAAAGATAAGCGTACCTACGTGGCGACAGTGTTAGCAAGCCTCTTGGGTGGTACTATGAGCTCGCGACTCTGGCAGACGGTGCGTGAGCGGCTTGGCGCTGCGTACTATGTGCGTGCCGATCACGAATCTTTAAGCGATCACGGCATCTTTGAGATTGCTGCAGGAGTGGATACATCTCGTATTACGGAAGTGCTTACTGAAATTATTCGAGAAGTGAGTAAACTAAAGCGGAGTGATGTGGGGAAAGAGGAATTGAAACGAAGTAAGGATTCTCTTATCGGACGCTTCCGCCTCGGTTTAGAACGCTCCGATGACATTGCGGATTTTTATGGCCTACAGGAGGTGGTAAAGGATACTTCAGTCAGCCCAGAAGAATACATCCGTGCAATTAAACGGGTTAGTGCAGCAGATCTGCGCGCAGTCGCCAAGGATATTTTTGTTACTAAGAAAATGAATCTTGCGGTCATTGGCCCGCACAACAATGACGCGCCGTTTGTTCCACTTATGAAGGTGTAGTACACTAACACTATGGCAGTCTCTCCTCGTGACAAGAACATCAGCATCTCAGTTGGTACGATAATCAAAGTTGCTGCGACGCTTACTGTGCTTTGGGTACTTTATCTTGTTCGTGAGCTCTTGCTTGTCATTCTTTCTTCTGTCGTACTCGCTTCTGCGATTGAGCCGATGGTAATGTGGCTCACTAAGCGTGGTATTGCGCGGACACTTGCGGTACTGATGATCTATGTGTTCACCTTTATCTGTATTCTTGGATTGGTCTACTTCCTTCTCCCAACACTCCTTGTGGACTTTGGTGATATTGCTTCAACGATCCCGGAGCGTCTCCAATCATTGACGACCTGGGGTGAGTCTGTTTCCCCCCTTGGAGAACTCGCGGTTAATCTTGCAGGAAATCTCACCATCAATGATGTTATAGATATTTTACGCTCATCTCTCTCAGGTGCGACAAGCGGTGCAATTGGTGCCGCGAGCATCATCTTCGGTGGCATTCTCTCTTTTGTGCTCATTGTGGTGATTTCGTTCTATCTTGCAGTGCAGGAGAATGGAGTAGAGCATATACTTCGTGTCATTACTCCGCTCAAGCATGAGCGCTATATTATTGATGTATGGAGGCGCTCACAGAAAAAGATAGGTTTGTGGATGCAGGGACAAATCTTTCTCGGTATTTTTATTGGTATATTTGTCTATCTTGGCCTTACGCTTCTTGGGATTAAGTACGCGCTCCTCCTTGCAATCCTCGCAGGTATTTTTGAACTTATTCCCTATGTGGGGCCAATACTCTCTGCCGCACCGGCGGTACTCCTCGGTCTTAACGATGGATTAGTGACAGGACTCCTCGTACTCGGCTTTTTTGTGATTATGCAACAGTTTGAAAACCATTTGCTTTACCCATTAGTGGTAAAGAAGATGGTGGGCGTACCGGCGCTCTTGGTCATCATTTCAATGATCATTGGAGCAAAGTTAGCCGGTTTTCTTGGAATTCTCATTGCCGTACCGGTTGCGGCTATTGTTATGGAGCTCGTCTCTGATTGGGAAAAGAAGAAGCATGTGTTTGCTGAAAAGAATGTAACTGGATGAGTGAACGCACTTACATCACGACGACCCTACCTTATGTTAATGCAGATCCGCATATCGGATTTGCGCTTGAGGTGGTGCAAGCAGATGCCTACGCACGCTTTTCGCGCCTTATGGGGCACGAAGTACTCTTTAATACAGGCACCGATGAACACGGTCAAAAAATTTGGAAGAAGGCACAAGAGGAGGGGAAGGATCCACAAGTGTATGTAAATAAGGCGGTAAAACGCTTTGTTGTACTCAAGGAAAAGTTGAATCTTTCATATACCAACTTTATCCGTACCAGTGACCAAGCACATATAGTAGCAGCTCAGGAATTTTGGAAGCGTTGTGATGGTAACGGTGACATTTATAGAAAAAAGTATCAAGTACGCTACTGTGTGGGATGTGAATTAGAGAAAACAGATTCAGAGTTGGAGGAGGGGAGATGCCCTCTCCATTCGCATCTGGAATTAGAGCTCATCGACGAGGAAAATTATTTTTTTAGATTCTCAAAGTACCAGGACGCCCTGCTTGCGCTGTATGATGACGAGCATTTTGTATTACCTGAATCGCGAAAGAATGAGGTGAGGAGTTTTGTGTCACAAGGCTTACAGGACTTTTCTATTTCGCGTGTGAAGGAGAAGATGCCGTGGGGAATAGCAGTTCCCGGAGACCCTGGGCAGGTGATGTATGTATGGTTTGACGCATTAGTGAACTATGTTTCTACCATTGGTTGGCCAGAGCGGAAGAATGAGTTTGAGCAATGGTGGCCAGTCATTCAGTACGCAGGAAAGGATAATACACGCCAACAGGCAGCGATGTGGCAGGCAATGCTTCTCTCGGCAGGACTCCCACCGTCAAAACAAATTGTGATACATGGCTTTATAACTTCTGGTGGTGCAAAGATGAGCAAGAGTCTTGGAAATGTGATTGACCCTATTGCTATTGTGGATGAGTACGGTACTGACGCTCTGCGCTATTACCTTCTGCGTGAGGTGAGTCCATTTGAGGACTCGGACTTTACGATGGAGAAGTTTATAGAGAGCTACAATGGGAATTTGGCGAATGGTTTAGGGAATCTCGCGTCACGCATTATGAAAATGGCGGAGATGTACGGAGTGCAAAGCACCAAGAGTCAAGGATCAAGCGTCGACTATCAAGTGCCGAGAGAGTACCAGAGTGCGATGGAGGCCTATCGCTACAACGATGCGATGCAAGTTATCTGGGAATTGATTGGAGAAGCAGATGCGCGTATTGCGGAGACGGAACCATTTAAACTGATGAAGACGGATACCGAAGCGGCAAAAAAAATTATTGCCGAGCTGGTGCAATCACTTGCAGAGATTGCGTACCTCCTCTCTCCTTTTATGCCAACAACAGCTGAGATACTACAGAATGCTATCAAAGAGGATCGTTCCCTCTCTCCGCTCTTTGTGAGGAGATAGTATATGCAGGTGAGATATTTTGACATTCACGCACATCTAAATTTTAAGGATTTTGATGCAGATAGAGATGAAGTGATCGCGCGTTGTAGAAAAGAGGGTGTGCTGGTCAACAATGTGGGTACTAATCTTGCAACAAGTAGGGAGGCAGTTGCACTTGCAGAAGCGCACGAACATCTCTACGCAACAGTGGGGGTACATCCGACGGATTGGAGACAAGGACTTGATGAAGAAGAGTTTCTTTCGCTCGCAATGAATCCGAGAGTCATTGCTCTTGGTGAATGTGGCTTGGACTACTATCATATGGAGGATGAGCATGAGAAGACAGAGCAAAAAAAACTTTTTGAGACACATATTGCTCTCGCAGAGCGCGTGGGAAAGCCCCTCATGCTTCATATCCGTTCTGCTCAGGCATTTCCACTGGAGGCCTACACAGATGCATTAGAAATGCTTAACGCACATCCGCATGTGCTGGCGCATGCGCATTTCTTTGCAGGAAATTGGACTATCGCACAGGCTTATCTCGTTCGTGATATTAGTCTTTCATTTACCGGCGTTATCACCTTTGCGCGGCAGTATGATGAAGTTATTGCTCGTATCCCAGAGAAGATGCTGTTTGCAGAGACGGATGCCCCTTTTGTTGCACCGGAGCCCTATCGAGGCAGACGCGGTAACCCGCTATATGTAAAAGAAGTGATGCTGAAGCTTGCGGAGATTCGTGAGGAGGATCCTGAGGTGCTTGGGGCGACACTCCTACACAACGCGCTGAAGAGATTTGCAATAGTGAGGTAGTTCTGTTAGTATGGAGCACTATGGATACAGCAGAAACACCAATACAGACAAATGAGCGCACAACCTACGAAGTTGGCTTTTTGCTTACCCCGTCTCTCTCTGAAGAGTCTCTTGGGATAGAAATTACCCATATCCGTGATGAGATTGAGAAAGCAGATGGCGCCATTGTGAGTGAAGGGTATCCAACACTCCGCCCGCTCTCGTACGCGATTGCGTACCGTGCTGGGGGAGCTAAACAACAGCTACAGCAAGCGTACTTTGGCTATGTTAAGTTCACGCTTGTCCCTGAGAAGGTGCTTGCAGTAAAAGCAGGTCTAGAAAAGATTGAGACACTGGTCCGCTTTCTCATTATGATTGCGGGCAAAGAGAATCCTACCCCAATCCGTCGAGTACCGCAGATGGCGGCTCGCCCAGACGCCACTGTAGATACCACAGAGAAACACTCGCTCACAGAGGCAGATGAGGCAGAGATTACAAAGGGGATTGAAGAGCTCTTGACGGAGGAAAAGATCGCATCATAGCTATGTACTTGAATAAAGCGTTCATCTATGGCAATCTAACTCGCGATCCGGAGGCGCGCCGGCTTCCCAATGGAACCTCGGTAACCAGCTTCTCGGTAGCAACCAATCGCACATGGAAGGATAAGAATGGTGCGCGGCAAGAGGATGTGCAGTACCACAATGTCGTCTGTTTTGCTAAACTTGCAGAGCTTGCCGCACAATACCTACACCGCGGAGGTGCCGTGTACATTGAGGGACGAATGCAGACGCGGAGTTGGGACGCATCGGACGGACAGAAAAAGTATCGCACTGAGATTATAGCCGACACTATGCAATTTGGTCCCCGTCGTGATGGAGGAGGGGAAAGTGCGAGTAATGCTGCTCCCACAGACGCAGGGAAAGCTATGAATGCTCCAGCTGAAGTAGAGACGATTGAGTACCCAAGTGAAGAAGTTAATCCAGATGATATCCCATTTTAATTACATATGAAGCAATGCCACTTTTGCACCAGTAATGTGAAGCACGTGGACTACAAAGACACGGAGCTTTTGAAGCGCTTTATGAACACACACGCGCGTATGGTGGGAAAGAGACGGAGTTCGGTATGCTCCAAACATCAGCGTAAGCTCGCACTCGCCATTAAGCGAGCACGCTTTCTTGCCCTACTTCCCTTCATCGCTCGCTAGCGCGACCCTTTTGCCAAAAGGGGCCTTGCGTGGTATTATCTTGTAGGATTTTTGTACCTACACAAATAAGGAGGGTAGAAATGGGAAATATTAAAAACTTGGTCCCACTCACTGTGGAATGGGATCAGCGTGTACAGGAATTGCACTTTTCTCGCCAGCTACGAATATGGAAACAGAGAAAGAACTCTGTAAATGCCGTTGTCCTCTCTCTTCTTGAAGATGAAGATCCCATCTTTATCACATTACAGCTTCTCGGCCTTAACGATATCCATTGGGCTTTCTCCATAAGATCGAGGAATCTTCCCAAGACATTCTGCGCAATAACACTCTATTATCCAACGCAAGAGTCTATCCGCGAATTAAAGAATAGAGGATTTGTTCTCTTTGCCGACCATTCTCCATTGGTGCGGGAGAGTAATCTACCCTATCCCTATCACTCACTTGTTGATGGCGTGAGTGTTTGGATTGCTCCGTACCCGCTCCACTCATAGGACGCACACCCCCCCCATCAGCTACAGCTGATGGGGGATTTGTTTTATTTTTAAGAGATTGACAAACAGTATAGATCTATGCTATACTACAATAGCTTCAGAACCTTGACTTCACATTAAAAAAAGGAGGTGAATGACAGTGATTTTTATCCTGCTTCTTGGTCCACCGATACTCTTTGCCTTTGCTAATCTGCTTGACTACTTCCTCGTTCGCGGGAGTGGACGAGAAGCGTCTAATCCTGCGGCGCTGATGGTAATTGGGGGTATCTTTAACCTTGGGGCGGCACTCTGTCTCAAAGGAGAATATATGACCCCGCTTTCTCTTGAGAGTTTCATCGCTCTTGCAGTGGTGAATGGTGCTCTCTTCTCGCTCGCGATGTGGTTTTATCTCATCGCATTGCAGATGAAAGATGCATCGCATGTTGTACCTTGGTTTCAGATGATTCCCGTATTTGGGATAATCTTTGCACTCATTGTGCTCGGTGAGTTACCACAGTGGTTTGAGATTCTTGCCATCATCGGTGTGATTGTGGGTGGCTTTGCTCTCTCTGGTATCGATACAATTATCGCATATCGCGTGATTGTACTGGTGCTTCTCTCATCTGGTCTTCTCGCTATGAATGATGTGGTGTTTGCTTACTACGGCCGGGGATTGGATTGGGTCTCGGTACTCTATGCCGATATGCTGGGCAAAGCCATCTGGGCGCCGGTCTTTTTATTCTCTCAAGATGCACGACTCGGTGTTACTCGCGGACTCGTGAGTAAGCTTGGTCTCTGTTCTCTTACAGAACTTGTGTGCATCCTTGCGGATGCGCTGTTTGACATCGGCAAGCTCCGTATGCCTGTTGCGGTGATGGAGGGATCATGCTGTCTCCAGCCTTTCTTTGTTGTCGGTGGAGCTTATCTCTGCTCGTTCTTATTTCCGGACCTGTTTACTCGTGAGCAGGGAGGTGTCCTCCGCAAATTGGCTGCGATTGCGGTGATGGTTATCTGTGGGATTATCATTACTGTATCTCGCGCATAATATCCCGCTACAGTGTACTGTAGCGGGATTTTTATTTCTCTCACCTTTTGTTACACTTACACCATGGATGTTAAGTCACAATACCTCTTTCTCATTATGGGGCTGATTATTCTCGGCTCTATAGCGATTACCTACAACCGCATTATTGTATTGCGTGATTACGAAGTACTTGCTCACATTGCGTGTGACCCGTCATACGAGCGGTGTTTTTCTGAAGAGGATGAGGATCAAACATACTACTACAAAATCATACACAAACAGGCGAGGTACATTAATCCCTGTAATCCGAACGAAATGGAGTGTCCAGAACTCTCGTGTACGGCAGGAGAGCCTGGGTGTTCGGTGGAGTACAATACATTATAGGTACCCCCATGAACGGAGTTTCTTTTCATCGTGCTCCATAAACTTGAGTCCGATGTCATTGCGGTAGAACATCTTTGGTATATAAATCTCTTTAATGCTACGGTACACTGCATGCCGAGCCTCTCGTACCGTCTCACCCATAGCGGTGACATAGAGTGGGTAGCCATTTGTATTTGAAATAATGTATTGATTGGTCTTTGTATCAAAACATACTTCTTCAAAATGAATATGAGGAAGTCCTTCTGCCCGCAATTTTTCTGAAAAATGGAGGGTTGTACTGAACGATGAATTGGTTTGTACCTGCTTGGCGTAAGGGAATGGGGGCACTGCAATGAGAACGACAATGCCAAATCCTTTTTTCCACTCAAGGGTGCTCGGCTTGCCGTCAGCGATCTCTTTTAAGAATGTTCCCCATGGACTTGTGTGTATCTCACTGTGCAAGTGGATGATGGGGGAGCCAATGCGCGTGGTAACCTCAAGTGGGAAGGCTCCTTGCTCATTGACGATACAGTTCACATCAATGTCTCCTTTGTACTTAATTTTTTCAAGGTGCCCCTTGATGGGAGCGAGTGCCTCTCTAAACAGTTTGTTATCCTCATTGTTGTCGTACCAGGCAAGCGTCCCCATCTCGCTGGTGGTGGGACCCAAGTCTCCGGGGAATAACTTTTTGTGCTCAATGTTTATCTCAATGGGACCTGCCCAATCCTTCCCGTTAAAGTAACGCCCGACTCCAATCTCTATGCCGTCTACAAACTCTTGGAGGGTAATGACGGAGGAGCGATAGCGCGCGAAGGAGCGGTAGTTCTCAAGAACATTGATGACATCTCTCCCGTCGGGAAAGTGTCCAACATAGTTGAATCCTTTTGAGGCGTGGCCGTTCTGCTTGACGACCCAGCGTCCGCGGTTTCGCTCCACGAATCCGACGGCATCACTAATAGAGTCAAAATTGTAGGAGGGGAGTCCTTTGATCCCGTGGTGTGCAAGGAGCTCCTTGCCATACTGGCGATTGGTCTCGAGGAGGTCGGCCTTCTCACAGCCACCGAAGACCGAGAACCCTTTTTGCCGTAGTTCATCTTGAACCTTACCGTAACCTACATCGTCAAAGATGATGAGGCCGTCCTTGCCAACCCAAGGGAGCTCGTGACGCCAGTTGCTTGTCTTTTCTACTAGGCCATCGAGGTCGTGCTTACTCCCGCGCTCCTTGATGAACAGTTTTACCTGATGTCCTTCTCTGGTCAGCTGATAAGCCACATCACCACCGATGAGCTCGTTGGTGATAAACAGAATATTCATAGGTACCCCTATACTACCGCGCCTCACCCTGAATTGCCACTGGGAAAGTTATAATTTTATTTGGTTATCTTGCTTATTGAATCAAAATCAACGAGGTCTATGTCCCATGCATCTCTCCCTTTTTTCCATAGGGTCCAGTCTTTATAAGGGCTTTCTTTTTTATTAAATAAGGGTGAATGTGATTTTACCACATTCACCCTTATTTGTAGAGCATCTCTACATTTCTTTGTCGCAGTCACATCCATCATCGTCCGGGACAACACAGTCACAGGATTGACAAGATATATCTCATATAGTATAAAGATATGAGGAAAGTACCTTGAAAGGAGAATCCCATGCTTCCGTTTCCAAGCCCGAAAACAGTTTGTTTGACTGTGAATAGGAGGTGTAATCTAAATTGTGGTTGGTGTTATGTTGATAAGACGGCACAGCAGATGGCAGATATGTCCTTCGAAGTTGCGTGCAAACTAGTCGATATTTCTATCGAAGCCGGAGCGAGAAATCTATTACTTTTTGGTGGTGAACCAACTGTCTAGACTGATCTACTCAGTCTTAATCGGTATACGAGAGGAAGAATAAAGACTTCCTTGATTACTAATGCGATACGGTTTGCTGATCCTGGATTCTATAACGTGTATCGTCAGTACCCCAACGATCAGGTCGGAATTTCTTTAAAGGCCTCAAGCTTTAAAAAAGGGCGCGGGACATCACTTGAAAATTTCTGGGGCGAGGCTTTAATTGGTATCAGCCGTGCATTAAAGTTTAGTCATCATACTGTGAGCTTTATGTGTGCACCGTCGGATTGCGATATCATCAAGGTCGCTAAACTGATCAGACAATTAGGTGGAAAAAGATTGCATCTCACTTTGTATGATCCTGTTTATCGTGAAGGGGAATGGATTTCAGAGTATTCTCTAGCCGAGATTAAGCAGATGATTGAAAAGATTACAACATCATTTGCTTTTGCTGCACAAATTCTTGATGGAAACATTGGCCTGCGGTGTGGCTACCCATTATGTCTCTGGCCGAAAGAATTTATCTCCCTCCTCCGCAAATATGGACAAATTTCGACAGGATGTATGGTCTCACATCGTAGTGGTGTAGTTTTTGGTACGGACGGCTCCTTGTTTGTCTGTAACCACTTACCTTCGTATCCGATAGGAAAGTACGGTGAAGACTTTTTAACCGCAATCCAGCTATTGGAATTTATGTGTTCAGAAAAAGCGGTATGTATGTATAACCAGCTCAACCGCTACCCAAGTTCTGTCTGTAAAGAATGTCCAGAGTTTGATTCATGTTGTGGGGGGGGTGTCCCCTCTTTTGGTCAGTGTTTTACCCAAAAGATGTTATTCCTGAGCTGATATAAAGTAGGGTGGCTTGCAATTTTCTGATAGTATGGTATATTTAGAACAGAGTCTGTACATTCAGACAACTATCTAGAGAGAAGGAGGGAAGGTAATGCAGCTACTCCAGCTTCACACGATGGATGAATTACCCGAAGAGCTAACGAGAGGGATTTCCTCCTCTTTGGCCGACAAATGTATGCCTGATCCAGACGATTGTCCCAGTGATGACCCTGGTGATTACAGTTGATGAAGATGGGGTCACAACAGGAGGGGGTATTATTTTTACTTAATACCCCCTCTTTTTTATTGTATTTTTACTATAGATTGCACTACACTATCATTGAATTATATGCAAACACTAGAAAAATACAGAATAGATTATCATAACGACTCACACGGAACAGTACCCCGTACCTCCTTTCAGAGAACGGGGATGCCTGTTTACATAATGAGTAGTTTTTTATGCGGTTCGCGATTTGACGTTATACCAGGAACCGCTCATTTTTTAGAACATATACTTGTCGCTGGTACAAAGAAATACCCATCAAAAAAGCAATTATCAGGTGCCCTCGAAGAGTTAGGTGGTGTATTTGGAGCTTATACTCAACAAGATTTTTTAAGAATCATCATTGATATCGCTGGACAGGAAGACCTTCCTGCCGGATTGGATATCTTAGATGAAATAGTCAATAACTCATTGTTTGACACGCATGTTATTGAGAATGAGCGAGGTGCAATACTTTCAGAGCATTATGCAAAACAAAGCAATTCTCAGTTGTCCGTATGGGAAGTTTATCGTCGACTATTTTTTCAAGGAACTGATTATGGTCGTAGTATCATCGGCACAGAAGAATCAATAAAGACTATCACTTCCCAAGATATCGCGAATTATTACCATAATGTTTTTCTTAAAGCTCCTGTCTTTGTAACTGCTGCAGGGGATTTTGAGCACACAGATCTTAAGGGTAAGTTAGATGCCATCTTTAATCGAGAGGTCTCTCCCGATTCTCTCCATACTCTTGAATCTTTACCAGTAATACGAGAAAAAAAATAGATCTGGAAATATATGAGGGACAGAACGTCAGTATCATTTTTGGCTTTAGGACTGATTCTTTTTCTCGTATCAATATCCCTCATCTAGATATTTTATTGAATTATCTAGCAATGGGGCGTTCCTCAGTCTTGGTTGAAGAGTTGCGTTACAAAAAAGGACTCGTCTATTCTGTTGGTGGGTATAATTACTATTCTCTGGGATTAGGAGCATGGTCAATTTCCACGAATTTTAATACCAATCATACTCAGGAGGTCATAGCTCTTATCATTGGTGAGATAAAAAAGATACTAGCGGATGGTTTACGAGAAGAAGAGCTGACTTTTGTAAAAAACAAGATAATAAAATCAAATCCTCGCAAAATACAGACGGCGGAAGATTGGGTTACTAACCATTCTTCAATAGCTTTTCTGGCAGACCCGGACCAATATCTTGTAACCACCTATGAGCAATCTATAATGTCTGCTTCTGCTGAAAGTATCCTTAACACTGCCCGTAAATATTTCACAAAAGACAATTGGTATTTAGCAATGTGCGGACCGGAGTCATTAAAAAATATTACGATTGATTTTTAATTTCAAGTACGATATATCTTCTCATCATTCCTGACAGTGATACAATAAGAGATATGACATCAACACCGCAGAGACCCTTCTCGTGGATGAGCTCCAAACTAGAGGTACGGGATTTGTAGAAAATTGAATAATGTGGTATAAATGAAATAGAGCATGGCTCTTAAGAAGTTTTAAATCTCTGAGGAGAGAAAGAAGTGAAGAACTTCGTCCCGTATTATCTAATCGAAGGAATAGATCTTTCAGGGAAGTCCAGTGTCATTCGAAAACTTCACCATCTTAATCCAAGTTATACTGTCCGTCATTCATCCTTGCTAGGCAGTAATCACATCCTACAGGTTGCGAAAAAGATTGAAAAAGATGGTTCAGAATGGATCGGACATCTTTATACAAAAGCGTTAGAATATGATCTGGGGCGTTTTTCTTGGCCGACTTCAGCAACAATTCAAGACTCTACGATTCTCTTACGATCGCTCGCGTATCACGCTGCTGCTCACTTCAGTACAATCCTTGCAAGACTGGAAACCCTAGCCTTATTGCATCCAAAATTCACAAATGTCTACATTCTTACTGCCAGCCTTGAAGAGAGGAGAATGAGACTTCGAAAGAGAATGAAAGAATCTCCAGAAAAAGTTACAGTGAATGACTTGAAGGTGATTCGTGATCCAGATTTCTTTCTGCGGATGGAAGAAGCTATGGTTAATTATGCAAGTACGCTCTTTGATCCGATCGTGATTGATACTACAAATCTGACTTTTGATGAGGTTGTGAAAAAAATCCAACTGGTCTAAAATACCAACGGCTGAATAAATATTCTTATTCAGCCGTTTTTTTATCAGAAAACAAACATAAGATGAAAGACCATATTGAAACTGAGATGAAGTTAGAATTGAGTGCAAAAGAGTATGCGAATTGCGTCGAGATACTTTCCACGCTTGGATACCCATTAAGTAAGGAGTCATCACTCGATGATCACTATTTTCATTTTAAAAAATTTGATGAAAAAGGATGGAACTTCACCCGTATCAGAGTGTATAACGGGACTGATTACGAGAAGACAGAAAAAACATGGTATGTAGACGAACACGGAGAGCGGATGCGGCGCGAAGTAGAAGTGATAAGCACTGTAGATGAATTAACAAGGTTGCAAAGAGAGGGAACACATCTCTCGTTGCATAAAATTCGTCGTGACTTTGCGGGCACACTTTTTGCCTACCCCTGCGTATTTTCTTTAGACGATCTTACTTTTTCTAATGGGCACCGATACTTTATTGAGTGTGAAATAGAAGTTCCTGAGAAAGTGAGTAATTCCATCAGGGAGGAACTAAAACAGTGGATGCTCACTAATCTCAATTTGACAGAGAGGCAAGAGGCAATAGGGATGATGCGTCTCGCGCTCGTGCAAGCGGGATTGGAGAAGGAGTGAGGATCTGGTTTTCTCGTCTAGGTTGTGAGAGTTCTCCGGTTGAGCTCCTACCATTGTGTAGTATCAGCGTGGTCATACCCCCTTCTCTTTCAGAGAAGGGGGTATGACCGGATATGATTACCATT
>CAZNKH010000009.1:19386-20012 GCA_964574105.1 uncultured Candidatus Saccharibacteria bacterium
GAGCTAAATAAAAAGCAGGATTACGAGACCTATACTGATTTTCATAATTTTTCTGTCGCTGGGCGTGATTTTGGCGTATTGATTCGCGATGCCCACTCCACTATCACTGCGGAGAATAGTACACAGTACATAGACTCATTTTACGATGCTCATGCTCAAGAGTTTGCCAAAATTCTTGAGGAGACTAACAACGAGCTTGGCCAGCGATCCTCCACATTCTTTAATTTCACTCGCCACTATTTTGGAGAGGAGAGTCACTCGCACGAGTACAAAGGTTTCCTCTCTATATTTAATTGCAATCCTCGCTTTGTGGAGGACGAGACATTCCAAGTCTACTATAAAAAAGATTTACTGGACCGCATTGAGGTCGCGTTCCACGAGGTCCTGCACTTTGTCTTCTTCAAATATCTTGACCTGCATTTTAAGGAGGAAACTCTACATCTTAGTAAGAATGGCGGTCCATTGTGGGAACTCTCCGAAATTCTCAATGTTATTCTCCTAAACGAGCCTGAAGCGCAAGTGGTACTTGGTCGTCCTGAAGAGCTCTTCTATCCCGACTTACAAACCTCACTAGAACATCATCAAATTCTCTGGGAAAAGAGCGGTAAAGATCTGAAGGCTTTTGT
>CAZNKH010000010.1:0-19714 GCA_964574105.1 uncultured Candidatus Saccharibacteria bacterium
AGTGCTATCACGGTAACCGGAACGGGGAAGGTGTCCGCAAAGCCCGATATCGCCGAGCTCTCTTTTGCAATTGCGAAGGAGGGGAAGAAGGTTGCTGATGTTCAAACACAGGCGGCAGAAGTAGAAAGAAAAGTTCTTGCATTCCTTAAAGAGAAGGGGATTGCTGATAAAGATGTAAAAACGATCAATTACTCTCTTTCACCTCGCTATGAGTATAAAGCGACAGTATGCACGCCGGCCTATTGTCCTCCGGGAAACAATCGTATTCTTGCCGGCTATGAAGTACGACAAGATATGATTGTGAAGGTGCGTGCAATTGATACTGCAGGAGACATTGTGGGCGAACTTGGGTCTCTTGGGGTGACTGATGTGAGCGGTATCAGCCTTACCCTTGATGACCCTGAAAAAGTACAGCGTGATGCTCGCGCAGAGGCAATTATTGATGCAAAACAAAAGGCGGAACAGCTTGCCAGTGATCTTGGGGTTAATCTCCGTACTATCATTAGCTTTTCTGACAATAATGGAGGTATACCCACTCCGATCTATATGGAGAAGCTTGGCCGTGGTGGAGCAGTGGATGCCGCAGTCTCATCGTCTCCAACACTCCCTACAGGTGAAAATACTTATAGCTCCTCGGTCTCCATTACCTACGAAATTGAGTAATAGGGCCACGAGGATTCTCCTGTAAGAATTGACAAGAGCCAGTGTCGCTTGCTACTATGGGCACTGGCTCTTTTTTGAGCCTGTTTTATTTTTTTATGGCTAAAACTTCAGTAATTGCACGAGGGGTAAAGACCCCAAAATGGAGCTCACGGATTGTCCGTCGCTGTTTCCGCTGTGGGCGTAAGCACGGCTATATGCGTGATTTTGGTATGTGTCGCATTTGTTTTCGTGAATTTGCAAATGAAGGGAAAATCCCAGGAGTTAAGAAGGCGTCCTGGTAATAAAAATATGGTAACTGACCCTATTGGAGACATGCTAGTCCGTATCGTGAATGCAAGCCGTGTTCGGCGTGCGTCAGTCAATATCCCCCTCTCGCGAATGAAGCTCTCTGTTGCAGAAGCATTGGAGCGGAATGGCTATGTACGAAATATCGTGACAAAGGGTAAGAAGATAAAAAAGACCTTTTCAGTTGATTTGGTGTATACAGATGGAGAGCCGAAGGTCCATGAGCTTGCGCGCGTGTCGAAGCCTTCACGCCGTGTGTATATGGGAGCAGGAGATATCATTCCAATCCGACAAGGTCTAGGATCTTTGGTACTTTCAACTCCGAAAGGGATTTTAACTGGCGAGGAAGCAAAAAAAGAACATGTTGGGGGGGAAGTACTTTTCACTATTTGGTAATATGTCACGCTTAGGAAAAAAACCGATCATTATTCCTTCAGGAGTTACTGTCACCATCGTGGACGGTGATGTTTCTGTGAATGGTCCCAAGGGAAAGCTTTCTCGCTCTTTTGATACTGTAATTACGATTGCGCAAGATGGAGAGTCTATCACGCTTACTCCTCAAAAAGAAAATGTACATACTCGTTCACTTTGGGGTACTTACGCCTCTCACCTGCAGAATATGGTTGAGGGAGTAACCAAGGGCTACCAGAAAAAACTCACCATAGAAGGAGTTGGGTACAAATGGGATTTGAAGGGAAATGACCTCGTACTATCTCTCGGTTTTTCTCATCCTGTGATCGTTCCGATTCCCGAAGATCTTACTGTGACGGTTGAGAAAGGGTCCCTAACGGTCGCCGGTTGCAATAAAGAGATGGTTGGTCAATTTGCCGCACAGATTAAGTCACTCAAGCCGGTTGAACCCTATAAAGGTAAGGGAATCCATTATGAAGATGAGCATATCCGTCGCAAGCAGGGTAAGAAGTCTGCAAAATAGTATGAATCCACGATCACAAAAACGAGAAGTTAGACGCAGACGCATTCGCGCGCGTGTTTCTGGTACTGCAAGCCGTCCACGACTCGCCGTCTTTCGCTCTAATAAACATCTCTACGCGCAGGTCATTGACGATATTGCGGGACATACCCTTGCTTCCGCACATGACGGAGATGTAGAGAAGGGGAAGGGTAAGGAGACGGTCAGTATCCCTGAAGCGGTAGGTATACTAGTTGCAAAACGAGCGCTGGAGAAAAAGATTTCAAGCGTCGTATTTGATCGAGGAGGGTACCAGTACACAGGGACGATTAAAGCATTAGCCGATGGCGCGCGTAAGGGGGGGCTCTCATTGTAATATGGCAAACGAAACAACAACAAAAGCATCATCACAACGACACGCTAATACGGATCGCCGTGGGGTACATCGTGGAGGTGGACGCCGTGATGGCCGTGAACGACCCGAGCGCGAGAAGCCGGAATACGATCAGAAATTAATTGATGTGCGTCGTGTTGCGCGCGTGGTCTCTGGAGGACGCCGTTTCTCATTTTCTGTTGCATTGGTTGCAGGTAATCGTAAAGGTAAGGTTGGTGTGGGAATTGGGAAGGCAACAGACACGACACTTGCTATTGATAAGGCGATGCGCGATGCAAAGCGCTCTATGATTACTCTCTCACTCACTAAGACAATGAGTATCCCACACGAATCAAGCGCCAAGTATTGCTCAGCTCGTGTGGTTATGAAGCCAGCACGCGGGAGGGGTCTGGTTGCGGGAAGTTCTGTTCGTAATGTTCTTGCGCTTGCAGGAGTTACGGATGTGAATGCAAAGCTTCTCTCTAAGACAAAAAATAAGCTCAATAATGCACGGGCCGCGATGCAAGCTTTGCGTGTGTTTGTTGCACGATAATACTATATACTATGCGTATACATGAACTAAAACGGGATACTCCCCATAAAAAGAGCATACAGGTTGGTCGTGGCGGAAAGCGAGGTAAGACAGCGGGACGCGGCACTAAGGGCCAAAAGGCTCGTGCGGGGCACAAGATTCGCCCCGAGATCCGTGATCGCATTAAGAAGCTCCCCAAGCTACGCGGGTATAGATTTGGTACACAAGGAACGAAGCCACATACGGTGAACCTCTTTGCGATTGAGGCGCATTTTAAGGATGGTGAGACGGTGAGTCCAATGACACTTGTTGAGAAGGGCATACTTCGTCGTGCACTTGGAAAGATCCCCGCCGTGAAGGTGCTTGCAACAGGTACTCTCACAAAGAAGCTCGTTTTTACCGGAGTGCTCGTCTCAGAGACTGCCAAGAAGAAGATAAGTGTCGCAGGAGCTAGTATTAGTTAAATCATATGGATCAACTGCTCTATAAGTTTAAACTCATTGCGTCTGATCGGACGCTCGTGCTCCGATTATTTTTTGTGCTCATCATCTTAGTTATCTTTCGACTGGGGAATGCAATTACTATCCCCGGTCTAGATACTGCAGCACTCGCACAATTTTTTGCTAATAGTCAATTTTTTGGTCTCCTAAACATTTTTTCTGGTGGTGGGCTCTCTAATCTTTCTATTATGATGCTTGGTGTTGGCCCCTACATTACCGCGACCATTATTATGCAATTGATGACAATGGTTTTCCCCGCACTCAAAGAGATGTACCAAGAAGAAGGAGCTGCTGGGCGGCGTAAGTTTACACAGTATGCGCGTATCTTGACGGTACCGCTCGCGGTGATTCAAGGATTTAGTCTTCTTACCCTACTCAAAAATCAGGGACTCCTCGGTGAACTCACTATGGCTGATCAGATTGTGAATGTAATTATCGTTACCGCTGGATCAATGCTCCTTATGTGGCTCGGTGAGCTCATTACCGAGTACGGTATTGGGAATGGCGTCTCACTCATCATCTTTGCTGGTATCGTCGCACGGGTTCCTGCAAGTATCTATCAATTGATGATCACTTTTGACCCTTCACAGATTCCTGTGTATCTCGGCTTTGTTGTGGCGGCGCTGGCGGTGATTGCCGCTGTGGTTGTGGTAACAGAAGCAGAGCGACCAATTCCAGTGACCTACGCAAAGCGCGTGCGCGGTATGCGTCTCTATGGAGGAGGTTCTACATACTTACCACTGCGCCTCAATCAAGCAGGAGTGATGCCGATTATCTTTGCACTTTCCATCCTCTTGTTCCCTCAGATGATCGCAACCTTTTTAGGAAATATGGATAGCTCCATTGCACAAACGGTGGGGAATGCCTTGAATGTTCTCAATACCAACCAATGGGTGTATGGTATTTTCTATTTTGTGCTAGTCTTTCTCTTTACCTACTTCTATACTGCGGTTACTTTTGATCCAGATATGATTGCAAACAACTTACAAAAATCAGGCGCCTTTATACCCGGAGTACGCCCCGGAGGGCCTACATCGCACTATCTTGGACGCATTATCACACGACTAACGCTCGTGGGGGCAATCTTCCTTGGCCTTGTGGCAATTCTCCCTCTGATTATGCAGAGTGTAACTGGTATCGGAACACTTGCTATCGGTGGCACTGCACTCCTCATCGTGGTCTCGGTTGCGCTTGAGTTTGTAAAGCAGATTGAAGCGCAGGTCTCCATGCGCGAGTACTAGGAGTCTCTAAAATATGATAAATTAAGGTATGGCAACATACCAAACCTTTGTATTTATTGGGCGTTCAGGATGTGGGAAGGGGACGCAAGCCAAGCTTCTGATGGAGTATCTACGGCGAGCAGAGCCAGAGCGCGGGATATACTATCTAGAAACCGGACAGAAGTTTAGAGACTTTCTTGGACAGGACTATCTCTCAAGCACTATCTCCAAGCGCATTATGGAGGCCAACGAGCGTCAACCTGAATTTCTTGCTATTTATATGTGGTCACACCTCTTTGTGGAGAATATGAAAGGGGATGAGCACCTCGTGCTTGATGGCACCCCCCGCTCACTCCTTGAGGCACAGGTGCTTGATACTGCACTCACATTTTATAATCGTGCCGATGCACACATTGTTCACATTAATGTTTCTCGGGAATGGTCCGAGACACGGCTTACCGAGCGTGGCCGTGCGGATGATGTTGCCAAGGATGGTATTAAAAAACGACTTGATTGGTTTGAACGCGATGTACTCCCTGCTATCCAATACTACAAAGAACATAGTGGACATACCTTTCATGAAATAAACGGGGAGCAGGGAATTGAAGCGGTCCATCAGGCGCTCCTCGCAAATATCTATGATAAGCATTAAAACGGAGGAGGATATTGCTCTCTTGCGAGAGGGTGGAGCCCACCTCGCCGCCATTCTCTCTGTGCTTGCACAAAAGATTCGACCGGGTCTTCGTACACAAGACTTAGAAGATGAGGCGCAGAGACTGATTGCTGGGTATGGTGATACTCCTTCTTTTCTTAATTATCAACCAGAAGGGGCACTGCAACCTTACCCTGCGGCGCTCTGTATCTCTATAAATGATGAGGTGGTTCACGGCATACCCTCCGAGCGGCTCATTGTCGAGGGTGATGTAGTTGGTCTTGATCTTGGACTCATTCATAAAGGGGTGTATGTGGATGCCGCGCTTACCGTTGGTGTTCCGCCACTTGCCGATTCACTCTCTCGCCTGATTACTGTAACCAAAGAAGCACTCTCTGCCGGTGTCCGTGTGGTACGGGAAGGGCATACGATTGGAGACATTGGCGCCGCGATTGAGGCTATTGCGGAGAGAGAAGGCTTTTTCGTCATTCGTGATCTCTCTGGTCATGGTGTTGGCTACGCGGTACACGAGGACCCGATTATACCTAATTGGGGTAAGGCAGGGAGCGGAGAAAAACTTCGTGCTGGTATGGTTATAGCAATTGAACCAATGTTAAGTATTAGAGATACCTCCGTCCGTACAGGGAAAGATGGGTTTGCATTTGTCACTAAGAAGGGTAGTATCAGTGCACACTTTGAGCACACAGTGGTCGTTACTAAAGAAGGGTCAGAGATTTTAACAGTATATAAAGAAAAATAGACGATGAATAATCCAAAAGAAGAGAGAACATTCCTTATGGTGAAGCCCGATGGGGTGCGCAAGGGGCTCGTGGGAGAGATTATTCGACGCTTAGAACAGCGTGATCTCAAGATTGTCGGACTAAAAATGTTTAAGCCAACTCGTTCCCAGATTGATGAACACTACCCTAAGAATGAGGAATGGATTTCTCGAGTGGGGGAGAAAACACTCGCGACCTATCACAAGTATGGATATGATGCGGTAGAAGAAGTGGGGACGGATGATCCGCTTGAGATAGGGCGTATTGTACGCGGTTGGATTGTAGAATATATGTGTTCTGCACCACTTGTGCCTATGGTGGCGCAAGGGGTGCATGCTATTGATATGGTGAGAAAGATCGTAGGACACACTATCCCAGCAAGCGCCGATATGGGTACTATTAGAGGAGATTTTTCGGCAGATTCTCCGGCACTTGCAAATAAGGAGCGTCGCGCAGTGCAGAATCTCGTCCATGCATCAGAGACGCCACAGGAGGCAGAACATGAGATTGCGCTCTGGTTCGGAGACGAGGAACTTGCTGACTACAAGCGTTATGGGGTAGATGAGTAATCCTTCAATCGGTTCAGGGTAAACCTTGTAAAGTTGTGTATGAATTCTTCTCTCTGTGCCCTAATCTCTCTCTAGGTTGCGGTATTAAAAATTGATATATGACGGTATACTCGAGCTAAGGCTACTTGAAAATCGTATCCAGATCAAATAATTATCTTTGGGACCTCAAATAATCGTTCACCGTGGTGGAAGATTGAGAGAACCCACTTGGTATATGCTCGGGTACGTATATCCGAGTAGCCTTAACAAGAACCCCGTCTGTATCTGCAGAGGGGGTTTTTATTTTATCACAAGGCAGATTATACTGTAGTTATGTCACAGAGCACGCTACACTTTCTTGGCGGTACCGAGTCCGTAACGGGCTCAAATTTTTTATTACAGATTGATGATGGGACACAGATTCTTATTGATTGTGGGATGTTTCAGGGAACTAAAGTCTCTGAGGATGAGAACCAAAAAGCGTTCCCTTTTAACCCTAAGGAGGTGACAGCACTCTTTGTTACTCATGCGCACATTGACCACATCGGTCGCATTGGGAAATTGGTCCGAGACGGATTTACAGGGAAGATTTACTCCACCCCCCCAACAAAGGATCTCGCCGAGTTTATGCTCATTGACTCGCTCGGCGTTCTCTCCAAAGAATCTCACAGAGATGGTACTCCGCTCATTTATAGCGAGGATGATGTAAGAAAAGCGATGAACCTGTGGGAGGTGGTACCTTACCATCAGCCGGTACAAGTAGGTGTAGCAAGCTGTGTGTATCGAGACGCGGGGCATATACTCGGGTCGGGTATGGTTGAAATAACGATTAACAAGAAGAAAATCATCTTTACCGGAGACCTCGGTAACTCTCCCTCGCCGCTCCTCCCTGATACTGAACGAGTAACGGATGCGAACTATCTGGTAATGGAGAGCGTGTATGGAGATCGAGTGCATGAAGGTAAGGAGGAGCGGCGTGATCGGCTTGAGGATATTATTGAAGAAACAATGCGCGCAGGAGGGACGCTGATGATCCCTGCCTTCTCACTCGAGCGAACGCAGGAGCTTCTCTACGAAATTGAAAATATGATGGAGCACTCACGCATTCCACTTACGCCCGTCTTTCTTGATTCTCCACTTGCAATTAAAGTGACAGAAGTCTATAAGAGATATAAAGAGTACTTTAATGCAGATGCGCGAAAGATCATTCGCGACGGTGATGGCGTTTTTCGCTTCCCACAGCTGATTATGACCGATACTACCGCACAGTCTAAACGCATCTATGAGGCATCTGATAAAAAAATTATTATTGCTGGATCAGGAATGAGTAATGGCGGACGCATTCTCCATCACGAGAAACGCTACCTCCCTGATCCAAAGAGCACTCTTCTTCTCATTGGCTATCAAGCGCCGGGAAGCTTGGGGCGTGTTCTGCAGGATGGTGCAAAAAATGTCACAATTATAGGCGAGCACATCCCCGTTCATGCGCGGGTAGTAACTATCTCTGGATACTCAGCTCATAAAGACTCTAATGGATTGTTGGATTTTGTTGCACAGACAGCCGATACGGTGCAAAAAGTGTTTGTAGTGATGGGAGAACCAAAATCTTCTCTCACACTTGTGCAACGGATCCGTGATTATCTTGGGGTGAATGCTGTTGCTCCTGCGGCGGGGGAAACAACAGAATTGGAATTTTAGTTATGCTACACTCATGACTATGAATACTGAACGACATGCGCATCTAAAGCCAAAAATCTGTGTCTCTGGGGCCGCAGAGACAGGACACTGTGGAGAGACAGTTTTAGAAAAGACAAAGGAACTCGGGCGTGAGATAGCGCGTCAAGGCGCAACGCTCGTGACAGGTGCAACCACCGGCCTGCCGTTCTGGGCAACGATGGGCGCAAAGGAGGAGGGTGGTGTGAGTCTCGGACTCTCTCCCGCGGCAACCGAGTACGAGCATGTGAATGATTACGGACTCCCCTTGGAGTATATGGATTTGATTATCTACACTGGCTTTGGGTACTCGGGACGAAATTTACTCCTTACCCGATCCTCGGACGCAGTGATTGTTGGTTGTGGACGCATTGGGACGATTAATGAATTTACCATTGCTTTTGAGGATGGTAAACCGGTGGGAGTCCTGGAGGGGGAATGGGAGACAGATGAAGTCATAAAAAATATTATTGAAAAAGGGCATCGTGATAATCCTAAAGTGGTCTATGACAGTGACCCTAAAATGCTGGTCGAGAAAGTGCTTGAGCTCGTAGCGCAGGATAAGTTAGATGGCTACCGCGTCTACAAAAACCCCGACAAAGGCGGTGAGGGAAGAAAGCGAGTAATGTAAGATTTAGAAAACCTCTTTGACGAGTGTCTCAAATACCTCGGGTTCGTTCTGTGCGAGCTCGGCGAGCATTTTGCGATCAAGGTCACTCCCTTTCTTTTTGAGTGCGCCCATAAACTTTGAATAGGAGTAGCCAAGGGGTTTTACTGCGGCACCAATCTGTATTTGCCAGAGGCGACGAAAATCTCCTTTCTTGTCCTTACGGTGGTCAAATGAGTATCGTCCAGCGTGAAGGAGTCCCTCACGAGCTTGGCGCTTCTTCGTGCTTCTACCAAAGCGGAAACCCGATGTAGCTTTGAGTACATTGCGGCGGCGCTTAATTGCTGAGACTCCTCGTTTAACGCGTGGCATAATATTACTGTTGCATAAACTTAGAAATATCCTTCGGCTTCATCAAGAATTCCGCACAGCGTTTCTGATTTATCTGCTTACTGCGTGGAGCTTTGGCATTAAAATGATTTTGGCCGGGCTTGCGCGCCAAAAGCTTACCTGTGGGGGTAGTTCGGAGACGCTTACGGTATGATTTGTTTACTTTCATTGTTGTTTACTTGCGCTCAATGATGAGCGACATGCCTTTAGGGCTCTTTTTAGGCTCGTCGGCAATCTTATACTCCACTGTGAGTAATTGCAAGATGCGCTCAACACGACCCTTTAAGAACTCAGGGTTTAAGTACTTTGCCCGTCCGGGGAGAAAGAGGTCAACCTTGACTCTATGCCCCTCAACGAGGAACTCAGAGACTTTTTTTGCCTTCAATTCAAGGTCGTGTTCTCCAGTGCCTATTTTAATTTGGATGTTTTTGGTCTCGGTTCGATGAGCATTTGCCCTAGCCTGCGAGGCCTTCTTATTCTCCAAATACTGGAACTTGCCAAAGTCCATAATCTTGGCAACCGGCGGCATTGCATTTGGGGAAATCTCTATAAGATCGAGCCCCTGCTCCTCAGCTGCTGCAAGTGCTCGTGCAAATGGCAAAACACCAAGGTTTTCGCCTTTGGCGCCGATGACACGGAGCTCTTGGGCGCGTATCTCCTGATTGATGCGTGTGCGGTTACTCAAGTGGATGCTCTTAAAAAAGAACCCTGTAATACTAACCTTTTTTCAATCCCGCGTCAAATCCTTGTCACTTCGGCTCTCTGTCGTGTTACCATTATACTATGGCACTTGCAGATAACAGTAAGGCTCGGTTCAACTACGAAATAATCAAGACCTTTGAAGCGGGGATTGAGCTCTTTGGCTTTGAAGTTAAGGCAATTAAGGCAGGAAAGGGAGTATTGCTCGGAAGCCATGTGATTGTGCGAGGGGGTGAGGCTTTCTTGGTGGGGGCGAGCATTGCTCCTTATCAAGTGGGGAACACTCCTGATAACTACGAACCGGAGCGCGTACGCAAACTGTTGTTGACGAAGAAGGAGATTGGAGAACTAGAGAGTGCAGATGCATCAAAAGGATTGACGATGATAGCACTTTCAGTGTATAATAAGGGACAACGGATTAAGATAGAGATTGGTATTGCGCGAGGGAAGCGGAAGTACGATAAGCGCGAGTCAATCAAAAAGCGCGACATTGAACGAGAGTTGGGGAGGACTTTGAAAAGATAATTCGAACATTTGTCAGAGGTAAATGTTTTAGGGGGATGATCGGCATAGACAGTGGGTATGTGTTATGTGTGCGAGTCGACCTTCTATAGCAGGTCGTTAATACTGTTATAGACCAGATAAGTGCCAACTCATCTGTAAACGGTGGGAGTGTGGCTTCTCCATACTTCACACCCGCATTCGCGTTAGCGTAATGCCGCTCGTGTTCCAGAGTATCTTTGCTCGGATCGCAGAGTGTCATATCTCAAAGATCGGTGCCCTAAGATGATTGAGTAGGGTACTTATACAAACAATCTAGGATTTCGCGCGATTTTGTCTGTCTCTTACGCGCGGATCTGAATACCGCCGGCAAGCGGTTAAGACAGTCTAGACTCCGTAGACGCACATAATGACCTCTCATTGCACGCGGGTTCGATTCCCGCCATCTCCACCCGTTTTTATACTTTCGCAAATTGCTTACCGTTCAAAAATTCTTTGATGATAACGCGTAAGATTTCTATTCCCGTTTTAAGCGGCTTCATTTTACGGACGCCACCGATGCGCGCAGGTTCGTCAGCACCAATATCGGTAACGCGCAGTCTTGCCTTTGCAAATTGAATACACTGTTGCGCTGTCCACGAGAGTCCTTTCGTATTGAGCTGTACATAGTTGTACGCAGAGCGTCGGTATGCACGGTAGCCAACCAGCGCATCAGTATAGTGTGCGCGGAAGAGAATGTTAATGAGTGTTGTAAAAACCCAATTTCCTATACGGGTTATTGCGTCATCATCTTCACTTCTTGCGCCATCGCAGTACCGTGATGCAATGACCATATCGTAGCCCTCTTCAATCTTTTTCAGTAAGTCAGGTATTTTTTCCGGTAAAGAACTGCCGTCAGGGCAGAATTCAATAATAATATCCGCGTCAGTTGCCTCTATGGCCTCCATAAACGCAGCTCCATAGCCTCGAGTCTTCTGATTAAGTACTCTGATTCCTTGTTCCGTGCAGTACTCTACTGTCCCGTCGGTTGAATTGAGGTCAACAACAATAATCTCATCCAATGGGATGCGCTTTAAGCGGGGAATGATGACTCGCAGAGCGTCTATCTCATTTATGGTGGGTGCAATGAGCGCCACTTTCATAATCTATTGACTTTTTTTTAAAAATGAGGCACCTTGTAAACAGACTATGGATCTTTAAAAACTCTAGTATACAGGAGAATAATACGAATGACTACACGACACTCTGTGCTTCTAGTGCAAGTGAATTATCACTACGGCGATAATGTTTTTATTCCGTACTCGATCGGATCCTTACAGGCGTACGCAGAGACTTTTGCAGAGGTGCGAGAGCATTTTCACTTCTTGCGGCCTCTCTTTTTGAGACACGCTCCATCTGAGGTACTCTCTACACTGGAGCGTCCGGCAATTGCTTGCTTCTCCTCGTACCTGTGGAATTGGGAGTACAACAAAACCCTCGCACAGGCTATTCGTGCATCATTTCCGGACTGTCTTATCGTGTTTGGCGGAACACAGGTTCCCAACGCGTCTGAAAACTTCTTTGTTGAACATCCCTATGTAGATATCTTGGTGCATCACGAGGGAGAATCTGCATTTGTTTCAATCCTCCAACAGTTCATTTCTTCTCAAGATTACACAAGTATATCGGGTCTAAGTGTGCAAGTTGAAGGTACGCGGACATACAAAACAGCTCCCGCAGAGCGAATCAGAGATCTCTCTCAATTGCCGTCGCCGTACCTATCCGGAGTCTTTGATTTTCTTCTTGACCAACCGTTCATCTTAAACGCAAGTCAAGAGACTAATCGTGGCTGTCCCTACTCATGTACATTTTGTGATTGGGGTGGAAACACTTACGACAAAATCTTCCCGATGACGGAAGAGAGGATTCTTGCGGAGTTTGAGTGGTTTGGGAGACATAAGGTCGGATACCTTTTCAACTGCGATGCTAACTATGGTATTCTGCCACGAGACTATGTACTTACTGAAAAGATGATTGAAATACGCGAGAAGCACGATGGGTGTCCGCACAAATTTAGGATGTGTACTGCGAAGAACAGTAACAATAAGATCTTTGCAATAGCAAAGATCTTGAATGATGCAGGAATGAGTAAGGGTGCAACCCTCTCGTTTCAGAGTATGGATCCAACGACACTTCGTGTGGTAAAACGCAGTAACATCAACATTGATATATTTTCTGAACTTATGGGTCGTTATCGCGATGCTGGGATTCCTACCTACACAGAGCTGATTATGGGGATGCCAGGAGAAACTTATGAGTCCTCAAAAGAGGGAATAGATATCTTACTTGAGGGTCAGGATGATGCAGTGAATCTGTATGTGTACATTTGTAGTGTTCTCTCCAACTCTGAAATGAGTGACCCCCTGTATGTGAAGCTCCATGAGATTAAGTCAGTGCGGATGCCCATACTCCTTGCTCACAGCACTCCAGAACCGGAATCCTTACCCGAGTATCAGAGTGTTGTTGTTGAGACAGCATCAATGTCTACAGAGGATTGGCAGCGAACTTACCTCTTCTACTGGGCGATCCAAGCTTTCCATTGCCTTGGACTTCTCCAACATATTGCCATCGTATTCCATCGGCAGTATGGTGTCAGTTACAGTGACTTTTACGAGGAGTTAATTGAATACTTCTCTAAACGAGGATGCTCCTTTCTTGGCGGACATATTGCGCTCGTGAGAAGCATAGTGAAAAAGGCAGTGGAGAGTGGTGAACGACTTGATTTGGTCTTGCCAGAGTTTGGAGAGATTTGTTGGCCTCTTGAGGAGGCAAGCTTTCTCTCTATTATTGCCAATAAAAAGACCTTCTACGATGAGATTGAGCGTTTTCTTCGGATACTTAGCAAGCATTGGAATCTCTCTATACCTTCGGATCTTATTACTGACCTGGTCTATTACCAATCAGCGCTCGTGAAAGATCCTTTCAGTAGGGAGTCTCTATTTTCATTGAACTATAATCTTCCTGCCTACTTTTCTTCATTGAATAGCTCACAAGAAGAGCTGCTCCCTCTGCGTACTTATGTACGCATTTGTCCAGATGAGTGTTTCAATGGAGACCTTGAGTCCTTTGCCAGAAATGTTGTCTGGTATGGGAGGAAGGGTGGCCGATTCCACTATACTCCAGAGTTGCAGAACCGATACTAGAGCAGTTTATTTCTCACCCCGTTACCTAGTGAACGGGGTTTCTTTTTTGGCTCTTTTCGCTATACTATGTTCCCATGGCAAGTAATGGAAAAATAAACAAGAAACCAAGCCCGGTACACTCAAATGGTTGGAGTGGACTTTCAAATCAGCTCCTTATCACTTTCTTGATTCTTTTCTTTGTGTCGCTTGCGTACTCGTATTTCTCTAATCAACAGACTGTATCGGCAAATATTCCACTTTCTGAGTTGGCGAGTGAGATAGGGAGCAGTAATGTTTCTGCCATCACTGTCTCGGGGAACAGCCTAGAGATAACTCTCGTTGATGGGACCAAGAAGATTTCACAGAAAGAAAGTGAGACTTCACTCACTGAAACTTTGCGTAACTACAATGTCTTACCCGAGATGCTCTCACGCATTACGGTGACCGTAAAGAGTCCCAGTGGATGGAGCTTCTGGTTACTCAATCTACTCCCCATCGTCCTTCCGGTGCTCTTTGTTCTCTTTCTTTTTTGGATGGTATCGCGGCAGTTGCGTGGCGCGTCTGCGCAGGCCTTCTCTTTCGGGCAGTCAAAGGCACGCCTAACCGACCCGAACGATCAGAAACAGAAAATCACCTTCAAGGATGTTGCCGGTGCACGAGAGGCCAAGGAGGAGCTGACTGAAATTGTAGACTTTTTAAAAAATCCCAAAAAATTTTTAGATATTGGCGCGCGTATCCCTAAGGGAGTACTCCTGATGGGCGGGCCGGGGACGGGTAAGACACTACTTGCGCGTGCTGTCGCAGGGGAGGCACATGTGCCATTTTTCTACATCTCTGGCTCTGAATTTGTGGAAATGTTTGTCGGTGTTGGCGCGTCGCGCGTACGCGATCTATTCAATATGGCTAAGAAAGCAGCGCCTTCCATTATCTTTATTGATGAAATTGATGCTATTGGTCGGCATCGCGGGAGCGGCATGGGGGGTGGCAATGATGAACGAGAGCAGACACTCAATCAGATTCTCGTTGAAATGGACGGTTTTGAACCGAATGAGAAATTAATCGTGATGGCCGCAACCAATCGTCCCGATGTGCTTGACCCAGCGCTTCTGCGTCCTGGCCGTTTTGATCGCCGTGTGGTGATTGATCTTCCTGATATAAAAGACAGAGAAGAGATTTTGGCAATCCATGCAAAAAATAAGCCACTCGCGGAGGATATTAATCTACACATTGTCGCCGAGCGGACACCCGGCTTCTCTGGTGCTGACCTCGCAAACCTGATGAATGAGGGAGCAATTCTTGCCGCGCGAGAAAATCGAGTCAAGATTGCACAGTACGACCTCATTCGCTCCATTGAGAAGGTAATGCTCGGTCCTGAGCGTAAGAGTCACATTCTCTCTGAGAAGGAGAAAAAGATTACCGCATACCACGAAATGGGTCATGCGCTCGTAGCTTCGGTACTCCCGTACGCTGATCCCGTGCACAAGGTCTCCATCATCTCTCGTGGTCATGCAGCAGGATATACCCTTAAGCTTCCCTTGGAGGAACGGCGTCTCCAGTCTCGACAGGAGTTTTTGGATGACATTGCTGTCTCTCTCGGTGGCTACGCGACCGAGCAGATTGTGTTTGGCGATATAACCACCGGCGCATCAAACGACATACAGGTCTCTACCGCGCTCGCGCGAGATATGGTAGCGCGTTACGGTATGAGTGACACACTGGGGCCCGTTGCTTTTGATGTGGGAGGGACCAGTGTACTCTCTTCTCGTGGGGCAATTGTTGAGAAGTTTGCATCTGAAGCGGTATCTGCACAGGTGGATAAGGAGGTGTCGCGGATTATGAATGAGGCGCTTACCCGTGCGCGAAATGCGATTACCAACCATCGTGCGACACTTGACCACCTTGCCTCAGAATTGATACAGGTAGAGACAATAGAGCGTGATGACTTTGATAAACTCTTGATTGTAAATGGCATTCAGCCAAAGAAGGTACAAGAGGTAGATGCTTCGCTCGTTGCAGAGAAGTAGAGGAGGGGGGTATAGTAAGGGCTGGGATGTGTAGCTCAATGGTAGAGCGGTCGTCTTATACACGACTGGTTCCAGGTTCGAGTCCTGGCACATCCATTACTTCACCAAGACCTCGTAGTGTAAGCACTATTCAAAATGAATTGTATTGAGTCGTGAGAGGCGTTCGCGGAGGAGGTGAGAGTGGGATCCTCCTCTATAATCTTTCCTGCCTCGTTTCGTGCCGCCTCAACCATTCTTAGATTCTTGAGCGCCTCCATACCAATATCAGAGAGTCCTGACTGTGCGGTACCCATAAGTGTCCCCGAGCCGCGAATGAGTAAATCTTTTTCTGCGAGTTCAAAACCATTTTTTGCATTCACCACCGCTTTTAATCGCGTCACACTCGCCACACTCTTTGTGCCAAGAAAGAGAAAGCAGTACGACTGATGAGTACTCCGTGCTACACGACCGCGGAGCTGGTGTATTTGCGCAAGGCCAAATCGCTCTGCTCCCTCAATAGCAATCACTGTTGCGTTGGGAATGTTCACCCCTACCTCTATTACAGAGGTAGAGACGAGAATGTGGAGACTTCCCTTAGTGAATGCACGCATAACAGCCTCCTTCTCATCTCGCTGTAATTTACCGTGTACGAGACCTACCTCGTAGTCAGGGAAGATGTCTGTTTGAAGACGCTCTGCCTCTGATTTTGCTGATTTTGCTTCAAGTGCCATTTCTTTTTCTGGGTCCGGTTCGTCAATGCGTGGGCAAATGATAAAGACTTGTCTACCACTTCGTAATTCATCACGCATACGCTCGTAGGCACGCTCGCGTTTTTTTTCAGAAACAATTTCAGTAACCACAGGCTTTCTCCTCGGTGGCATATCGTCAAGAAGGGTGAGATCAAGGTCGCCGTAAATAGTTAGCGCGAGCGTGCGGGGGATTGGCGTTGCTGTCATTGAGAGAAGGTGCGGGGCTATAGTATTTTTTTTCACCAGCCCCATTCGCTGTCTAATGCCAAAGCGGTGCTGCTCATCAATAATGACGAGACCGAGCATCTTCCAGAGTACGCTCTTTTGTATGAGCGCGTGCGTTCCGACAAGGATTGGGATCTCACCGTTTGCGACCCATTGTAATAGCTGTGTGCGTGAGATACGCGTGTGCTCCTCTGGGTTTATTTTAGATGGAAATTTGCGGCACCCACTTCCTGTAATAAGTCCTACCTGTATGCCGAGATGAGAGAAGTAATGAATGAACGATTCAAAATGCTGACGGGCAAGTATCTCTGTCGGTGCCATATAAGCAACCTCATATCCGGCTATCACTGCGGCATAGGCGGCAACGGCGGCGACGGCAGTCTTGCCTGAGCCCACATCTCCCTCGAGGAGCCGTAGCATCGGTACGCTCTGAGAAAGATCGCTAAGGATTACATCCGTTGCTCTCTTTTGTGCGCGAGTGAGGGAGAAGGGGAAGCGGTCAATAAATCTCTGCACAGCGGATTGTTCAACTGTTATTGTGTGTGCACCAATTTTCTGATATGTGCTCCTTTCATGCAGGCGGGCAAGGTTTAGATAGAACACTTCTTCAAATGCGAAACGCTTTTGCGCGGCGAGTGCGTCACTCGCACGCTTGGGAGTGTGGATGAAGAGGAGAGATGCAGAGAGTGTGGGCAACTTGTAGTGTGCGCGAAGTACTTCTGGGAGTGGGTCATACATTTTTTCGTGAATACCTTTTTCTAATACTTCACGAATATGATGCTGTATCCACTGTGATGAAATACCTGCAGTAGCAGGGTACACCGAGATGAGCCCTGCCTGTGTCTGCGGAGAGAGTGAGATATCTTCTCCAGCGTAGAACTCAATTTCTGGATTGATAATGGAGAGTTTTTTATTTTTTTCTCTAATTTGTCCACTCACTCGCACTGCCGATCCAACAGCGAACCTTTTTGCTATATAGGGCTGGTGGAGCCAGACGAGGGTTATGGTCCCTGTGCCGTCATCAAGCACTGCCTCACTCAGGGGAGTTTTTTTGCGAAAGGCTCTTCGCGCTTCAGACTTAGTGATGGTTCCGGTTATGATGACTTGTTCTAATGGAGCACAATCCGCAATGTGCTTACGCGTACCTGGTTCTTCATAGCGAGCGGGATAGTGAGAAAGGAGATCGCGTACTGTCTCTATGCGGAGGTGCTTGAGCGCTTCCGCCTGCTCACTGGAGATACGCCAGAGAGAGGGGAGCTTTGTCTCTGGAGTAATGGCTTCGGTGGTGTTTCGCATGGACTGTAGTATACCGCGCAAAACAAAAAACAATCCGCCGGAGGCGGACTGTTTTTTGTTTTTTTGTGGATTACTGTGCCGGGACAGTCTCAGTTGTAGGCGTCTCGGTCGTTGGGGTCGTGTCACCAACTGGCGTGCCCGATTGTGTGTACCACCAGTACCCGCCTGCGAATACTACGATGATCACAACGATCCACATAATAGTCTTGCCACTCATTGGAGCGTTAGTTATCTACTAATAGGGATAGTATAGCACAAGTGGATTATCCTGCCACAATGTACTAGTATGTGAAGTTGGGGAGAGGTGGCTGAGTGGATGAAAAGCAAACTGCTTTGCTTTTCATCGGAGCCTACAGGCGAGGTGGCAGACACTCAGATACCGCCTCGCGACAATACGAAGTATATTGGAGAGGTGGCTGAGTGGCTGAAAGCAGCATCCTGCTAAGATGCTAGGGGAGTAATCCCCTCGAGGGTTCGAATCCCTCCCTCTCCGCAGAAAGAAACTTCCGAATCCGAAAGGTGGGAAGAAGCCCGCGCCGAAGGCGCGGGTGTGGGCAAAAGAGCCCGTCGCTTCGCGACGAATTGGGACGGGACGGGTGCGGCGAACTGGGCGGATTTGTCACGAACCAAGGGGTTCGTTCCGATTTTTTGGACGAACGACTTGATTTGGTACAAATCAGACGAGGAGGACAAAAAATTGGCTTGTTTCGTATCTAAAATCCATTCCCGCAAGAGTTCGACCCAATTATTTCTCCCGCGTTCAAAATCTTTCATTTTTTCCTTCAAAGCGGCGAGAGAGCGCATGAGCTTATCTTTTCGCTTGAGATAAACATCTTTCGGTACATCACCATCAAGATACGCTGAGAGTAGTTTTTCCATGCGCTCCTCGCTCGCTTTGATTCCATTGGAAAGATTTTGAACCTCGCTTTGCGACACTCCAATTTCCTCGCGCTCCCACATTTTCACTTTGTCCAACATCCAGTCGGTATAGCGATCGCAAAGCGAGATTGTTTGAAACCGTGCACAGATTTGCCTCGTAAGCTCACTTTCCTGCAAATAGGCTTGCGAACAGTGGCCGCGCTTTTTCGAGCACCGATAATAGCGATAGCGACCACCAGATTTTCCAGTCGCCCACTGCGCGGAAATCATACCGCCACACTCGCCACATCGAAAAAGTCCAGTGAAAGGAAAATCATGCTTGATTTTCCTTTTGCGCGGCCTTTCTTTCGTTTGCAATACTTTCTGCACGGCTTCAAACAATTGCGGAGAAATAATTGGCTCAAAGTTTCCATCAAACCATTCGTCACCATGTTTGACGAAACCGAGATAGGCACGATGTGTCAAAAGTCGTTTGATGGAAACTTTGGCAAGTGGCGTTTGGTTACGAGTCACCACGCCCAAGTCCGCCAAAAATTGCGCGAGCGAAATAAAAGTATGCGATCCTTTGGCGTATTCTTGAAACGCTAGAGTAACCACGCGAGCATTTGTCGGATGAGGCTCAATATTTCTCACCTTCGGATTATTGGTGTAGCCAAAGGGAGCTAAATTCAACCATTCGCCTCGTCGCAATTTTTGGCGGACGCCGCGCTTGATATTGTCAGATAGATTATCCGAATAATATTTAGATTGCCCGAACGCCACTTGCAACATAAAAAGCCCTTGCGGGGTTGGTTCAAACCAAAATGTCGGAAAGCGCAAAGACACAACCTTGCGAGTGTCTACGGCGTAAATTACTCGTCCACCGTCAATACTGTTGCGCGCGAGGCGGTCGGGATGCCACGCCAATATGCCGACACCATCTAACTTTTCAATTTTCGCGAACATTTCGCCGAACACCTCGCGCCCCGGTGTCTTTGCGCTTTTCGACTCTTGAAATTCCTCAAGAATTTCAAGATTTTCTTTACGCGC
>CAZNKH010000011.1:0-18819 GCA_964574105.1 uncultured Candidatus Saccharibacteria bacterium
AATGGTATCAAGAACAAAGTTTACCAAACCCCACACACCCACAATCGCGGCAAGGATGATAACCCCATAGATGATAGTGCCGCGAGCACCCTTCTTTTTTGCATCATCATCCCCTGCATTGATGTATTGGATAAGTCCCCAAATAAAGACAATGAGAGCAACACCAATCAAAATCGGGATCGCACGCGAGACCCAGTTCTCAATACTAGCAAACCAAGAATCCACCGTACTCACATTCTGAGCGAGTGTAATTAAGGGGAAAAGCATAATGCCTGTCGGAACCGAGAGCGCAACTGCTTTATAAATTTTCTCTTTCATAATGCTTCTATTAATAATTAGACCTAATAATAATACTTAATAATTAAACCGTGGTGTTGGCAGAGCAGAATTCACATCTCCTGAATCAAAGAAGGTGTTTTGCGCCACCCGCACCAACCCCCACACAGATACCATCACCGCAAGGATAATGATACCCCAAAAGATCATCTGCCGAGCTTCTTGCTGGGCCTTTGGATCATTGACCTTTGTTATGTATTTTACCAGAGACCAGATAAAGAGCAAAAGTGCAACTCCAAAGAGAAGCGTGATGAGCGGAGAGATAATGCTCTGGGTAAACTTTCCAACGAGAGACTCAAAAGACGGTTCAGAACTCGCAGGAATTAAATCTGCACTTGCTAACAGGGGGGCAAACAAAAGAGAGAAAGAAAAGATATATTTATACATACACAAGTAAAGACAGAACTGATGACGAAACTTTTAATTGTCCGACTGTCCCCTCAATTGCTGATTTGAGCACAAAGGCGCCAAGCATAATGGCCGCTCCAATAATAACCCAGAGGAAGGCCTGCTTCGCTTTGGTAATTTCTGCTGGATTACCACGGGCTTTAACGAAGAGGAACCCTGTCCAGATAATTAGTATCGCAATCACTGGCGTCATAATCTGTAATACAAGACCCATAATTGCGGTAATAAACTCATCTAAAGTCTCATACTTGAGTGGATTGTTTATACGGAAGCCAATGTCTGGCGGAGTAGAAGCACCTGCAGGAGGCGAAGGGGTACTAGCGTCGGCCTGCGCAAATACTTGGACAGGGATACTGCACAGACTAAACACCAACGGAAGTAACAGAGCAAATATCAGTGCATGCTTCATATTCATTAGTTCAGTGGATTATTCTTTAATAATACATCAAGAATGGTATCTATGATAAGCCATGCTCCAAGCACAAAGAAAAATCCAATGAGCACATTCTGGAGTATTTTTTTTGCTTCTTCACGCGGTCCCGGTTTATCCATACTGGTAAGGTACTTAAACCCTGCATACATAATAGCGAGGGTTGCCAAGGGTGCTGCAATGTAAAAAGCGAGAAATGAGATAACCTGCTGAATCAGTACTGCAAAATCTCTAAATCTACAGGTATCATCATCCTGTCCGCAAGGAATTAAACCTGCCGCAGATACGCACACAGGAAGACTGATGATCAAAGTAACAAAGATGGTAGAGAGAAGGCGTCTCATACTATTTTAAGAGGAGAGAGAGCTCCTGATGCGCGCGAGACACAGCACTCCCAGACTCCATACTCCCCACGACAGTGGACTGGACCATCGTACCAAAAATTGTTTCTGTCTCTTTCGGATTTGGATCAAGCCATCCTCGCGAGATGAGCGCAGACTGATCAATAACAGCACGAAGGGCATCGGAGGAGTTGGTGGCAAGTACATCTCTGCGCGCACTTGCCACAGAGAGTGACTTGGCAATGGAAGAAGAAAATTCTTTCGCGGTTAAGAGCTGTGTGGTGACGAGCGCGAGTGTTGGGTTAGCAGAACGACGCAGTATTGCCACACCGTATAGATTGCCGTAAGTAAGAGATTTTCCTGTTTCTCGCTGTGGTACCAGCGCCATATCAAAGTTGAGATGAGGATTTTTCTCTCGCAGTTCTGGCAGCTCACTCGCAAGCCCAAAGTACACTGCAAGCATACCAGAGGAGAAGGCATTTTTTGATCTCGGGAGCGTCCCCGACCAGGTGTAGGTCGTCCTGCCACGGCTCGCAAACTGGGTAAAGAAATTAAGAGCAGAGGTCGCGGGAGAGATACTCTGATTATTATTATTCCCTAAATCACTCATATATCTAGTAGTACCTTCTTGGATGGAGATAACAGAGCTTCCTGCTTGCAGGAGGAGAAGTGAGAGTATATCTTTTGCGTGATCTACATTACTGAAGTCGCCGAGTGCTAGTGCGCTTTTTTCTATCACACCTTGCGCATTCACCGTCGTGAGCGCTTGCACTACCGAGCGCCCAGAGCTCGCATCCACAAATTGGCTCCAGAGTGTCGGCACTTTGGCATAGCCAGCATTGGTAAGAGAATCGTTATTTACATACATCACTACAGGATCAACATAGAGCGGTAGTGCGAGAATACCCTTACCCACCTGAAAGAGACTCCCCTCACCCACAAAAGTATCTTGGTACTCACGAGCAGATACCGTTTCGTATGAGATGGGGGTAATTTTGTCTGCGTGCTGATACACCAAGGTGTGCGGAAGGATGATGATATCTGGCCCCTCTCCGCGCGCAAGCGCGCTTACCAATTGAGATTCAAATGTTGCACTGGGAATTGCTGTGTACGACACAGTGATCTTGTGATCGCTGAATACTTTTGTATCAGTAATTGCTGCAGTAAAAATATCTTTCGGAATGCTCCCCCATATAGTCACTGTTCCTCCTCCTGCTCTACCGTAGCCAAAGCCAGGAATCACTCCAGAGAAGATAAGTACTGCAAGAATAATAAAAAAGATAAAGACCCCGATGACTCCAACTTGAAAAAATGAAATATCCTTCATAATAATTAAGGTTTTTGCACCACTATACCCCAATGCTGGGCTCCAGCATTGAACTCTGAGATAAACACGAATCCTATCTCAATAAAAATCGCTTTTCCCTGTGTTACGGTAACCACCTCCGCAGATGAAGGGCCCATACCACTAAATGATGCGCTCCAATCAATAATCAGCGCTTTGCCACCAGACTTCAAGACACGAAAAGCTTCTCTTGCTAACGCAGTCTTGTCTTCGGATTGGAAGAGTACATTGGAGATGACCAACGCATCCAGTGAGTTTTCTACAATGTTAGATCCACCAACCCGATCAATATCACCCCAGATTGTTTCAATGTTTGAGAGACCGCGCTCAATTGCCTGTGTGGCAAGCTTTTCTGTAAGCTCCTTCTGCACCTCTATCGCATAGACCTTACCATCGCGCCCCACCGCCTCCGCAAGCGCAAGTGTGTACGCGCCACTCCCCGCGCCAAAATCGGCAACGCGCGAGCCTGGCGCAAGTGCAAGCACTTGAATATTCTCACTTGGTTGAGCAAAGCGTGCTCCTTCTCCTTCCATTCATACTAGTATACTAGAGGAAGGTAAGTGATGCCAATGAGTCCCCCTCACGGAGCTTCATAATGCGTACACCTTGTGTCTGTCTCCCGTGTGTGGGGATTTCTTTAATCGCAGTTCTAATGACCTGCCCGTGTTTGGAGATTGCCACCAATTCCTCATCGGTCTCACCTACCACACGGGATGAGATAAGGTCCCCCGTTTTAGTGGTCAACTTCATTGTTTTAATACCGGAGCCACCACGCTTCTGTATCTTGTACTCGCGTACTGGTGTCCGCTTTCCAAAACCGCTCTCGCTCACGCTTAAGTATGCCGCGGATTCTCCGCCCTTAGAGACCGTGCCGGCAGAAACCACTTCATCGCTCCTCTTCAAAAGCATTGCGCGCACACCTCCAGCAGTGCGACCCATTTCGCGCACATCAGATTCTTTGAAGCGTATCGCTTGCCCCTTCTTACTTGAGAGGAGTACGGTATCTCCCCCGTTTACCAAGAGCGCTGAGTGGAGCAGGTCGCCGGATGCCAATTTAATGGCAATGAGTCCACTCCGACGCACATCTTTAAAGCTCTCAGCTGAAACTTTCTTCACCACACCTTGCTTAGTCACCATCATCAGAAAAAGTCTTGAAGTCTTGAGCTCCTTAGGAAAGGCAAGCACCGAAGTAATCTGCTCATCATCAGAGAGCGAAAGGAAGTTCATAATAGATTTACCCCTCGTTGCACGGCGGCCTTCAGGAATCTCGTACATCTTTGTTTGGTAGGCCTTGCCACGATTAGAGAAAAAGAGGAGATCTGAATGGGTGTTTGTTGTTAAGAAGGTAGTCACAAAATCTTCCTCCTTCGTATTGAGATCAACAACACCCACACCGCCACGGCGCTGTGACTTGTACTCTGTGGGGTCGGTGCGTTTTACATAGCCACCCGAGGTAAGAGTGAGCATACTCTCCTTCTCTGGCACCAAATCCTCATCGGTAATCTCAGAGACTCCTTGACGCACCACCGCTGTACGACGAGCATCACCATATTTCTCTCTAATTTCTTTACATTCACTCTTGATGAGCGCGAGAAGCTTCTTAGGATTGTTGAGTAGCTCGCGTAACTCCTCAATGAGGGCTTGCACGCTCTTAAGCTCATCCTCTATCCTTTTGCGCTCAAGACCAGCGAGGCGAGAAAGCTTCATCTCCAAGATTGCCGCTGCCTGTAGGTCGGAAAACTTGAATCGTGAGCAGAGCTTCGCATGCGCCTCGGCAGTATCTTTTGATTTTTTTATGAGCTGGATAATTTCATCAATGTGATCCAACGCCTTTTTGAGTCCCAGAAGTATGTGCTCGCGTTCTTCTGCCTTGCGCAGATCGTAGCGTGTACGTCGTGTAACAATCTCCTTGCGGTGCTCCAAAAAGTTTTGGAGCATATCTTTAAGTGAGAGAAGTTCCGGCACGCCATCTACTAAGGCAAGCATGTTGTAGTGGAACATAGTCTCTAGGTCAGTGTGCTTGTAGAGCGCGTTCAATACTTTTTGTGGGTTGATGCCTCCTTTGAGCGAGACCACCACACGAATGTCTTTGGTTGACTCATCACGAATATCTTTTATACCTTCAATCTTTTTCTCGTGCACGAGGTCCGCCATCTTTACAATGAGTTCCGCCTTATTAACCTGATACGGGAGTGAAGTAATGATAATGTCAAAGCTCTCGCCCCGGGCTGAACCCTCAACAATCTCTGCGTAACCACGCGTCAGTACGCCACCTTTGCCGGTCGTGTAGGCAGAGCGTATATCATGCTCATTGAATACCAATCCACCGAGCGGAAAATCGGGGCCTTTCACAAACTCTAAGAGATCTTCTGTCGTCGCCTCGGGATTATCTGCTAAGTGCAGTAAGGCATCCATCACTTCTGTAAGATTATGAGGCGGAATTTTTGTTGCCATACCAACCGCAATCCCCATAGAGCCGTTTAGAAGAAGGTTAGGGAGCGCGGAGGGAAAGACAACCGGCTCCTTGCGCGTCGCATCAAAGTTGGGAGTGAAGTCAACTGTCTCTTTCTCAATATCACGAAGCATCTCTGCCGCAAGCCGACTCATCTTTGCCTCGGTATAGCGGTACGCTGCTGCCGAATCTCCGTCAATAGAACCAAAGTTACCCTGGCCCAAAACGAGTGGGTAACGAGAAGAAAAGTCTTGCGCCAATTTGACCATTGCGTCATACACAGAGGAGTCACCGTGGGGATGGTACTTGCCCAACACATCCCCCACAATCGTTGCAGACTTTTTGAACTTTGCCGTTGCAGTGAGTCCAATATCGTGCATAGAGAAGAGGATGCGACGGTGTACCGGCTTGAGTCCATCGCGCACATCAGGGAGTGCACGAGCAACAATAACGCTCATCGCGTAATCCAAGTAAGAATCCTTCATCTCCGTCACAATATTTGACGGGATGATAGCAGTTCGTTCAGTATCTTTTTTTTGTTCTTCTCGTGCCATAGTTATGTATTAATTAGACAGTGACTCGCTCATTGCAAGAAAATCCTTCCAGAGTGTTTTTGCACCGAGTGAGATACGCGAGATGCTATCGCCCAAGTTCGCAGACTTTTGAGACGGAAGGGTGACTGCCTCTTGTGTTACGAGTGTATTGAGAGACTCTCTAAAACCAATCCCCCACAACACAATTAAGACTATAGTCACGCCAGTGGTAATGAAGAGTGCAATTCGTTTTCGCACTCTCTCCGGTTTTGCTCGTACAATCTCCAGGTACGACATACTTATACTGACTCAAGAATGATAATATCCCCGTTACGCATCTCAATATCTCGTTTCTTGAAGGTGAAGCGATTTACTGACGCAACCGTCACCCCTGATTCTTTTACAAAAGCAGTGAACTCTGCTTTGCCATTCGGCCCCGCTAAAGGAATAATGATATGCGGCTCTATCTGTTTTACCAACTTCTGTGCATCCCGCGCGCGTAATCCTGACTCCTCATCAAGATATATGAACAGTACATCAATGTCACCGAGTGACTCAAGTGCATCACCGGGCAAAGTGGGAGTAGTAAGCGCACCAGTGTGGCAAAAACTGATATCGTCCCAGTGAACAGCGTACACGGTATTGAGAAAGTTCCGTGACCCCTCACTCGCAAAGCCACGAATCATAATTCCGCCAATCTCATACTCACCAGGGCCATCCACTACGAACGGTTCATTGTCACTGTGGCTCACCGTATCCACTCCATTAAACTCTGGAAGTGAGATGGGTATGAGCGCAATGTCAGCACTTGATTTAGGGACAGAGAGAGGGCTCTGTTTACCAATGGGACAGAGGGCGAGGGTCGTGTCGCCTTGACTCACCTTGCAAAACGCCGCACCGTGATAGGTGATAACCATAGAACTATATTATAGCATAGTTGCTTGCATTAGTCATTAAATCCTATATACTGTGAACCACTATGATTATCAGAACAGAGAAGGACGGAGACGAGGCACTGGGGACGATTGAACGACCCTACCGCATTATGGAGAGACTCATCAAGTCATCTCCGGTTCTCCCCGAGACAGGAGCGCTTATAGAGGGAACAGTTATCGGCCGTGGAAAAATGACGCTCTATGTTGACCTCGCCCCGTTTGGAACAGGGATCATCTTTGGTCGCGAGTATTTGAACGCACGCGATGTCATTAAAAAGACTAATCCTGGAGACAAGATCACCGCAAAGATTGTTGAGACAGAAGGTGAGGATGGTTACATTGAGCTCTCGCTCAAAGAGGCAAAACAAGCACAATTCTGGACTATTGCCGAGGACGCCATCAAGAACAAGACTCCTTTTGATCTCTACATCAAAGATGCCAACAAAGGTGGACTTATCTTAGAGTGGCAGGGTATGGACGGATTCATCCCCGCATCACAGCTCAAGAGCGAGCACTATCCTCGCATAGAAGACGGAGATAAGGAGAAGATTGCTGATGAATTGCGCAAGCTCATCGGCGAGAAGATTGCCGTCGTGATGATTGGTGCAGACCCAAAAGAAAACAAACTTATTTTTTCTGAAAAAGACACCGACTCAAAGAGTCGCGAAGAAATGGTCTCACACTATCGTGTGGGCGACACCCTTGAAGGTGAAGTTACCGGGGCTGTTGACTTTGGTGTATTTGTGAAGGTTGAAGAAGGATTGGAAGGATTAGTGCACATCTCCGAGATGGATTGGGCTCTGGTAGAAGATCCTCGTAAGATGTTCACCATTGGCGAGAAAGTGAAGGTGAAGGTTATTGATGTGAAGGATGGGAAAGTGTCTCTCTCTATCAAGGCACTCAAACCAAATCCGTGGGTTGATGCTGGTGCGAAGTACAAGAAAGGAGATTCAGTGAAGGGAGTTGTAATCCGTTTTAATAAGTACGGCGCACTCGTATCTATTGAGGAGGGTGTTGCTGGTCTCGTGCATATTTCTGAATTCGGCAGCGAAGAAAGACTCCGCGAGAAGCTCTCGCTGGGTAAGAGTGCGCTCTTCCGCATCAACATTTTTGAGCCGAAGGATCAAAAATTGACTCTCTCATTTGTAGAGTAGGAGTGCTTGACAGATAGACCTTGCTCTGTTAAATTACTAGCAGAGATTGTTTGAAGAGGAGGAAATGTAGCGATGCCTAACTACTGTAGGCAGTACTACACGGTTGGATTTACTTAGCACACTGCTCTTTGATTAAGTATGTGCAGTACCCAGGCTCGTGAGGGGCTCTCATCTTGCGGTACCAAGACCCACTTTGTTGGGTGCGTACAAACAACCTGCGCGAGGAGTCCCTCCGAGCCGACCAAAAGCCTTATCTCACGGATAGGGCTTTTCTATTGATTGTACAAACTCATTGCTTTCTCACGACTTTCGGTCATAAGAACGGTAAGCGCATCTCCGATGCGCTTTGAGACTTTCTTCAACACATCCAACTCCTCTTTCTTGAAAGTTCCCAAGATATACTTGGCAACCGCTTCCTCTCCCGCTGGTTTCTTAATTTTCCCCTTAGGTGTTGTCTTGGCAATTCCCACACGCACTCGGACAAAGGCCTTTGTCTTAAGTGCACGCATAATTGATTCCACTCCTTTGTGTCCGCCCGATCCGCGATTGAATGAGAGTTTAGAGGAGCCAAGTGGCAGGTCTAAATCATCATGAATTACCACCAAGCGTTCTGCCTGTTTTACATTTTTTATGAGCGGGAGCACTGCGGAACCCGACTTATTCATAAAGGTATTAGGAAGTACAAAATCTATGTGTTCCTTCCCCTCCGCCCCTTCCGCACGGAGCGCTTGTAACTTAGTATTTTCTTTCCATTCCCCTGATCCGAATTGTTTTGCGAGTAGTTCTGTGATGATTCTTCCTGTATTGTGACGGGTGTGCGTGTAATCCTTCCCCGGATTTCCCAGCCCAACAACGGTAGTGGTCATATAAAAAAGTATAGCATAGCTCTCCATGTTCAGCTTTGAAAGTTGAACAATAAGAGGATTTGCATAGAGGGCATGTATGTAGTACAATTTCTCTAATGGATGAGGAAAAACAAGGGTATTTTGAGATTTTGAAGGAGACAGGACGCTTTATACTCATCACACTTGCGATTGTTATTCCTTTTCGACTTTTCATTGCACAACCCTTTATTGTCTCGGGAGACAGCATGGTCCCTACCTTTCACAATGGAGAGTATCTCATTGTTGATGAGCTCTCTTTTTTCTTACGCACACCAGTGCGCGGAGAGGTTGTTATCTTTCGCTATCCTAAAGATCCATCCAAATACTTCATCAAGCGCGTTATTGGTCTCCCTGGGGAGACAGTGCTCGTTGAGGGAGGCGTGCTTAAGATTACCTCTACCAAGGGGATGACACAGGTGGTAAATGAGCCCTACATCAGTACCCAGAAACTACAGGATATGAAAGTAAAGCTCGCTGATGATCAGTACTTTGTGATGGGAGACAACCGAGACGAGAGCTCTGACTCCCGTTTTTGGGGACCAGTATCGAAGACACAGATTATTGGCCGTGCCTTTGCGCGGCTACTTCCCGTTGCAGAAGCGGAAGTATTACCAGGAAGCTTTACTCCAACATTAAATAAATAAATATACGCGTATGCCCACGAACAAAAAACAGAAACAAGCAAAAAGGGAACCTCTGCAACCTCTTAAAGGTATGCGCGATATTATTGGTGACGAGTACCTTGCGTACCAAGGATTTGCAGAAAAGGCAGCCGAAACGGCTCTGTACTACGGATTCAAACCTATTGAGACACCTATCTTGGAACACGAAGAAGTCTTCACCTCGGGAATTAGCACTGCAACGGATGTGGTAGGAAAAGAGATGTACTCACTCAAAACAAAGAGCGGAGAGTATCTCGCACTACGACCAGAGGGAACCGCTCCTAGTATGCGCTCGTACATTGGTGAAGGGATGCAAGCACTCCCGCAGCCAGTCATGCTCTACTATTATGGACCCTACTTTAGGCATGACAACCCCCAGCGTGGACGCTACCGTGAATTCCGTCAATTTGGTCTTGAGGTAATTGGGAGTCCTAAGAGTATTTACGATGCGCTTATCGTTCAGATTTTCACTACAATCCTTACTGATGCTGGACTTAAGAATGTGAGTGTTGAAGTCAATAGTCTTGGCTGTAAAGAGTGTCGAGATAGCTACAGACGGGAACTCTCCTCATACTATCGCAAACAGATAAAAAATATCTGTGTAGACTGTCGTGAACGGCTAAAAATGAATCCGCTTCGTGTTCTTGATTGTAAGAATCAAAAATGTACACCAATTAAAGAGGCGGCTCCCGAGTCGGTTGCCTACCTCTGCGGCGAATGCAAAAGACACTTCAAGGAGTTTATGGAGTATCTCGATGAGATGGGTATCTCATACCGACTCAATAGTGCACTCGTACGCGGTCTTGATTACTACTCCCGTACCGTCTTTGAAATTATAGATCTAGACACTCCCATTGAGGAGGGAGCAACGCCGCTCGCTCTCGGTGGTGGAGGTCGTTACGATTACCTTGCTAAACACCTCGGGAGCAAGAAGGATATTCCCGCGATGGGCGGGTCACTCGGCGTAGATCGCATTCTACTCTCCCCTGCACACATCAAACAGAACCCGCGCATTATTAAGAAGCCCGAGATGTTTTTCATTCAGCTTGGTTTTGATGCCAAGCTACGCAGTCTCCAGGTTACCGAGATACTCCGCAAAGCTCGCATCCCGATAGCGCACTCCTTGGGCAAAGACGGTCTCGGGATACAACTCGGCATCGCTGAGAAGATGAGTGTTCCCTTTTGCATCATTTTAGGCCAAAAAGAGGTTATTGATGGAACGGTCATTGTGCGAAATATGGCCAACCGCTCGCAAGATACAATCAAACTGGCAAAGCTTCCAGAGTACTTGAAACACATCAAACGATAGGGTATACTAGGCGTTCATGATTGCTGTAGAAGTCACACGGGCAAGCGGCGAAACGAGCGTCAGTCTGATGCGTCGTTTTTCAAAACGGATGCAGAGTGCAGGCTCTGTTCGGCGTGCTAAGTCGCTCCGCTACCACTCACGGAACCAGTCGGAACTTGCACTTAAGAAACGCGCCCTCAAACGAATAAAGCGTCTTGCTGAAATTGAACGACTAAAGAAGCTCGGTAAATGGAATGAGCCTGTCGGTAAGAAACCTCACTAAGCTCCCCACACCACGGGGAGACTTTGGCGCGATTGCGGAGCAAGTACTTGGACGAGCATATGAACTTTCGCTCGTCTTTGTGGGACAGACGCGTATGAAGCGGTTAAATATGCAATATCGTGGTAAAGAGTATGCAACCAATGTGCTCTCCTTCCCACTCTCAAAGACCAATGGTGAAATTATTATTAATCTGCGCGGACTTCGTGGCTTCTCTGTTCTTCAGCTCTTCATCCACTCACTGCTCCATTTGAAAGGATACGAGCATGGTAGTAGAATGGAGAGCGTAGAACATAAGCTCTGCAAGACTTTTTCGCATGACACGCAACATCGTGACCGGAATAGACGTGGGGACGCACACGGTGCGGGTTGTTGTTGCTGAGTACCTCGCAGGGCATCGCTACCCAAAAGTACTTGCGCTCGTCGCAAAAGAGTCTCGCGGTCTTCGGCACGGTTATGTATTTAACCCCGACGAGGTATCACACTCTGTTGGTGAGGCGCTCGCGGCAGCGGAAGCACAAGCCAAGATTAAACTCAAGCGAGCCTATCTTGCTATTGGTGGTGTTACGCTAGAATCCCGCATGGCTGACGCAAGTGTTGCTGTCTCGCGTGCCGATCAAGAGGTGACCGAGGTGGATGTGAAGCGGGTACTAGACCTCTGTGAGTCATCTATTCCCGATCATGCAAACCGTACCGTTATCCAATCGTATCCTCTCACCTTTAAGCTCGATGGTAAGAAGGTATTGGGAAGACCAACCGGATTCAAAGGAACAAAGCTAGAAGCCCGTTCTATTTTTATTACCTGTCTCACCCAACACATCAATGACCTTGAAAATGCCGTCATTAGCAATGGGGTTACTGTGGATGATGTCATTCCCTCCCCCATTGCCGCAAGTATGGTGACACTCACCAAGGTACAAAAGATGGCAGGCTGTGTGCTCGCAAACATCGGATCAGAGACTACATCAATTATCGTGTTTGAAGAGAACATTCCCCACTCTGTGCGCGTCTTTCCCATCGGATCCCGCGACATCACTAACGATATTGCACTGGGACTAAAAATCTCTCTTGATGAAGCAGAACGCATCAAGACAGGTATTGAAGATCCTGAAGGGACACGCAAGAAGTTGGATGAAATCATAGACGCACGGCTCTCCGATATGTTTGAGCTCATTGAGGCGCATTTGAAAAAATTGGGGAGGAACGGACTTTTGCCCGCAGGCATTGTTATAACCGGAGGCGGATCCGGCATTCCCGATATTGAAAGTCTTGCAAAAAAAGCACTCCGACTCCCTGCGCGACTGGGTTCCATTGAGAGCTCTGCGATGATAAAGACTCCCGGCACAGATCCCGCGTGGGCAGTTGCCTATGGACTCACAATTGCGGGAAAGCATAATGAGGATGGAGAATCGCGCGGGGGACAGGTATTTACCAACACGAAGGATCAACTAGTCAAGTGGTTCCGCGAGCTCTTGCCTTAATGGGGCTTTCTGCTATCCTGAAGTGGTACTAAGAAGCCCCTATGCCAAAAATAGATCCAGAAATTGAGACATTTGCGCGCATCAAGGTTATTGGCGTTGGCGGCTCTGGAACAAACGCGGTTAATCATATGATTATCTCTCGCGTACGCGGTGTTGAGTTTGTTGCGATGAACACCGATGCGCAGGATCTCCATCACTCGGGTGCACCAAAAAGAATTCATATTGGAAAAAATCTCACCCGCGGACTGGGTACCGGCATGGATCCAGAGATTGGGCGTAAGGCCGCGGAAGAAAATATTGAGGAAGTACAAAACATTGTAAAGGGAGCCGATATGGTCTTCATCGCCTGCGGACAAGGTGGCGGCACCGGAACTGGCGCCGCGCCAATTATTGCAAAGACTGCCAAAGGGCAAGGATGCCTCACCGTTGCAGTGGTAACCAAACCCTTCTCATTTGAGGGAACGCAGCGTGGACTAATTGCAGAGCGAGGTCTAGATGAGCTAAAAAAAGAAGTGGATGCGCTGATTATTATTCCCAACGACCGCCTCCTCTCCGCAATAGATAAAGAGACTAAGTTTGCATCCGCGTTTGCTATGAGCGACGAGGTACTTCGCCAAGCAGTTGAGGGAATCTCTGATCTCATCACCACCGCAGGCATCATTAATGTAGACTTTGCCGACATCAAATCCATTATGCAAAACGCCGGATCGGCCCTTATGGGTATTGGCCGTGGTGTGGGAGAGAAGCGTGCCGAGCAGGCCGCTAAGGCGGCAATCAACTCGCCGCTTTTGGATGTCTCTATCCAAGGAGCAAAGGGAGTACTCTTTGCTATTGCCGGTGGTGAGGATATGACGATGTTTGAGATACAAGATGCCGCACGCGTGATTACCGAGAATATAGACCCAAATGCAAAGGTAATCTTCGGTGCTATCCGTGACGACAAGCTCAAGAAAAATGAAATCAAAATTACCGTTATTGCGTCCGGCTTCCCTGAGAATCAGAAAAAGAAGAATGTCTACCAATCAGCAGAACCAAAGATGAACGAGCACGAAGAGCCGATGGTAAAAACAGTTCCTGAGAGAAAAAGAGAGACGGAGGTAAAGGAGAAGGATGCAGTTGATACAATGGCTGATGATGGTGAAGATTGGTCATCCATCCCCGCCTTCCTTCGACGCTCAAAGGGTAAGTAATAAAAAAAATAGTATATGTACGATCTCATCATCATCGGCGGTGGTCCCGCCGGAGCGGCGGCAGCGGTCTATGCGGCACGAAAGCGCTTGAAGAGCGCGGTGCTCGTAAAAGAGTTTGGTGGGCAATCAGTCGTCTCGGAAGATATTCAAAATTGGATTGGCACTCCGTCCATTAGCGGGTCCGCACTTGCCGAGCAATTAAAGCAGCATGTACTTGCGGTGAAAGGCGACATCTTGGAAATGATTGAAGGAAAGGCAGTTACAAACATTACCCGCGCGGGAGATCACTTCTCTGTGGTGTTAGAAGGAGGTACTGCACTTGAAGCACGGACGGTACTCGTAACGTCTGGTTCGGGAAGAAAAAAGCTCTCTGTGCCAGGCGCAGATACTTACGATAACAAAGGGGTGAGCTACTGCGCCTCCTGCGATGGGCCGCTCTTTGCCGGTAAGGATGTGATAGTGGTGGGCGGCGGTAATGCTGGCTTTGAGACGGCGGCGCAGCTCCTTGCTTACTGTAAGCGTGTGACACTGCTCCATAAAAACGCGAGCTACAAGGCAGACCCCATCACTGTAGAGAAGGTGCTCGCACATCCAAATATGAACGGCATCACCAACGCACTCATTAAAGAAATTAAGGGAGATACATTTGTTAGTTCTGTCGTATATACCGACACAAACACAGGCAAAGATGTAGAGATCCCTGCGGAGGGAGTCTTTGCAGAAATTGGTCACACGCCTGCAACTGATTTTGTAAAGAATCTCGTGACGGTAAACGAGTTTGGAAACATTGTCACCGATACAAAGACACAACGCACAAGCGTGGAGGGTATCTGGGCGGCAGGTGACTGCACTGATGGGCTCTACCATCAAAATAACATCGCCGCAGGCGATGCCGTCAAGGCAGTAGAGGACATCTACCTTTGGCTCAAGGCGAGGTAAGCAGTGATGTATTACTAACCTTTGCACGAACTTTTTTTAAACAAGAACACTAACGAATTCCGTCACGGCTCGGATTACCTCGCCGTTCCGCCCTTCGCCCCATCGCTTTTCATTCTTGTTTTGTTTGGCGGGGGGATTCTTTTTGAAAGGTATGGCGACGGGGCTTCGGGCGGGTCCTTTAAAGAAAAGGAAACGACGGAATTCTAAGCGGTGTCTCGGACATTATACTATTTATTTAGCGTCTGTGACTACGGAGTCCATCCTCGGCATCCGCCTCGGACATTTCCGCTAGGGCTACTCGCGCCTAGATGTCTAGGTTTGGCGCGTTTCCTCGCTCTACGGCACTGCGGTGCCGGAGCTCGGGCGCCAGCTGTTTGGGGGAAGGAAGGAATCCTTCCCCCAGCTTCGCCTCGTCTCGGCAGGGCTCGACCAACCGGCTCAGCCAACCCCCTTCCTCGTTTTCATATCCGAGTATCTCTCAAGATTATTTATTTCTTCTTGCTTATTACGGCGGCGCTCATCCGTGAGTCAGGACGCCCTAGCGGAAATGTCCGAGGCTCAAATCCCTATTGCACACTTGACCCACCCTCCCGTTCGCGTGTGCGCAAAACCCCCTCGCAAGGACAAGAGGGTGCGAGCGGGGCTCCCTAGCAAATCAAAGAAAAAAGTATATACAAAAACAAAACCCCATAGAATCCAAGAAACAACCATGGTAATTTTTTCTCTACACTTGTTAGCTTTGAATGAGTTTTATTCTCCTTTCCTTCTTTTAATCTTTGCCACTCGTCTGCGTAAACTTTCCAAGGTAATTTTTCTTCCATCTCATGAATAATGTGGTACTTCACTGAATTTAAACTTTTGTAATTCTTAAGCATAGATGCCCATACCACACAAAGCAAAAAACCAAAGAGCGTTATTAGTATATGTATGAAGTTGATATCTTTTTGTGTTGCAAGAAAAGCAAAAATTATTGAGTGAGCAGATATGAATATTTTATTCGCACCTTCTCTCCTAGAACTAACTCTATCAGCCATTTCGACAGCTAACTTGTATTGTTCAAACAGTAAATTTTTTTCTTCCATATTATTAGGCATCTAATTCTCGTATAGCAGAAATAATAGGGCTAGCATTCCAACCAACAATTTTATGAGCATTATCCTTTACAACTTGAGATGTTTTTTCACTGGCCCAAGGTTCAATTGCAAGAATAGGTTTTGGTGTTGTGAACCCTTTATTTGCGAGCTGGATTTCTTTATTTATCCATTTACTATAAGTTGAATACACGCCCGCTAATATAACAATCACATCACAAAATTGCATCCTCTCTTTTATCGCTTCAAGCAACTCTCTATCCGTTCCAGCGTTATGAATAGGACTGTCTTTAGGTACAGAATAGTTTCTGTATGAGAACCTTCCATCGCTATCTAGCATTTTGATCAGTTTGTCATACGCATCGCCATACGCCCATGAGTGACTAATAAATATGTTATATGTTTTCATATTATTTATGTTGTTCGTTATGTTCAGGTTGTTCCTTTTTAATAATAGTTTTTTCGATTTGATGGGCACGAATTTTAGTTTTTACTTGTGCGTATTGAAATCTTGTTCCTTCGGGGATTTGTTCCTTCTTTATATCTTTATGTTCTATTAGGCGATCCTGTCCGCGTCCACGGCCGGCAATCCCTGTATACAGGTTTTCTCCGGTTCTACTTTTAATTTTATAGATGATTGCCTTGTCTTGTGGAACATTCGCAATGTTTGCTTTTGTAAATTTTTGGGTCCTACTAAATTTTGGCATAGTGATTTTTGTTAATTTATAATGTGGATAACTAGTTTTGGACTTTCTAGTTTTGTTCTAGTATACTGTAAGTATAGAAATTAGAAAATAATTTGTCAATCCATTATGCTTACAAAAAAACAAAAAAAGGTCTTGGACTATATTGAATCCTATGCTCAAAAGCATGGGTTTAGTCCTTCTCACGACGAAATAAGGAAACATCTCAAACTCTCCTCCGTTTCCACAGTCAATCATTATATGAAAATTCTACAAGAAAAGGGTTACATTAAGCGTGAAAAAAACACTGCTCGATCAGTAGAGGTTGGTAAGAAAGAAAGCATAATGAACATACAATTTAAGGGCTACATCGCCGCGGGGCAACCAATAGAAGCAGTTGAGGAATTTGAGACAATTACAGTCCCGAGCGGGTTAGTATCTACTGGAGAACATTTTGCACTTGGTATTAAGGGCGACAGTATGATTGATGAGGGTATTTTTGATGGCGATACAGTAATTATCAGAAAACAAAGCACTGTTGCAGACGGCGAAACCGCTGTTGCCTTGATAAATGACAATGAGGTAACACTAAAGAAAATTTTTAAAGAAAAAAACAGAATTCGTTTGCAACCAGCAAACCCAAAACTTAAACCTTTTTTTGTTAAGGAAGTAGTAATTCAAGGAAAAGTTATCAGCACATTCAGAAATCTCGAAGAGCAGAAAAAGAAAGAAGAAAAGTTTAAATTCAATCAATTTTTATGTGGTGATGTTTTGGATATGATTAAAAAAATACCAGACTCATCAATTCATTTTGCTGTCACTTCACCACCATATAATGTCGGAAAGGATTATGACAATCACAATGATAAAATGAATCATCAAGATTATCTTGATTGGTTGTATAAAGTTTGGATTGAAACTAAAAGAGTTCTTGTTCCCGGCGGAAGATTTGCAATAAATATTGCACCTACTGGCATTAAGGATTTTGTTGCGATTCACCATGATTATATTGAGCAAATGAAAAAGCTCGGTATGAAATTTAGAACAGAGATACTTTGGTATAAGCAAACAATGCTTAAAAGAACAGCATGGGGTAGTTTTAAAAGTCCTGCAAACCCACATATTGTTCCATCTTGGGAATATGTGCTTATTTTTACAAAAGACCAGGATAGATTAGATGGTGATCCTCAAATGGCAGATATTACAAAAGAAGAATTTATGAAATTCTCTGATGGTTTTTGGAAGATTCAACCTGAAACACAAAGAAAGGGTCATCCGGCACCATTCCCCGAGGAACTTATATATAGATTAGTAAAATTCTACTCATATAAAGGAAACAATATTCTCGATATGTTTGGTGGAACTGGAACTGTTGCTACAATCGCAACAAGAACAGGAAGAAATTTCGTACATATAGATATCTCGCCGCAATATTGTAAAGTAGCTAGTGATAGAGTCGAAAAAGAAAAATCACAAAATAAACTTATGTAATAGAAAAAACCGCTCCAAAGAGCGGTTTTTTCTATTTAATCTTTTACTTCCGTATCAATATTGTATTTATCAAATGTCTTTAGAACTTCTTCGCAAAATGATATAAGATTCTGATCACCATTTTTGTTAGACGCTTTTAATAGACGAATAAAATATCTTTTTCCTAGTGTTGTTTGTCCTAAATTCTTTTTCAAGAAGTTATGTTGAGAACATAGGGTTTGACCATTTTCTAATGTAGCTTTCCCACCTTTGTCTTTTGGTTTAACATGGTCAGCTTGTATTTCCATACCTTCTTTTGGCCCTCGTCCACATATAACACACCTGTATTGGTCACGCTCAAAAATTTCTTTTTTCGTTTTTGCATCAAAATCTTCAAGTTGTCGATTATTTATATGTGACGGATCATAATGATAGACTCCTTTTGCTATTTGCATTAAGAAGCCGTCCTGGTACAGCTTCCTAATTCCTCGATCTGGGTCACGAAAAACTTGCCCCGTTCTCTTTTTAAATTCTTTAGTCACCCAATCAACAACTTCGGGATGAGGAATATCTCTGTTTGGATTCTTTGTATAAAATTCAACCAGAATATCTTTTTGTGAGATTTTTTTCTTTTTCATATTATTTAACGAAAAAATCTAGCGATTTTTTATAAAGTTTTGCAAACTCTTTGAGTTGCAAAACATCAAACCGTCTTTGTCCTGATTCTATTTTGGAAACATAAGATTGAGTTCTACCAAGTTTCTCGGCTACTTCAATTTGCCCTAGACCAGCTTCAAGACGCGCTTGTTTCAAGCGCTCAACAATCTTTTTGTGGTCATCTTGGTAAATTGCTCTTGGCATGTGCATATATCATAATATTCCATTGTGTATTATTCCAAACTGCCATATAATGTAAT
>CAZNKH010000012.1:0-15799 GCA_964574105.1 uncultured Candidatus Saccharibacteria bacterium
ATACTGATAAAGAGCGATCAAAAAAAGAATATGAAGAGAACATCATTGAAGGACTCTCTTGGCTTGGAATTAGCTACGAAGAGTTTTATCGTCAAAGCGAGCGCACAGATGTGTATCGTGCGCACATAGACAAGCTTCTCTCCACGGGGAACGCGTACGAATCCGAAGAGAGCGAGGGAGAGCATAGCTCTGTGATTCGCTTTAAAAATCCGGGAGGAATAGTGAGCTTTCACGACGAGATCCGTGGAGACATTAGTTTTGATGTGGGGGAGCTCGGAGACTTTGTGATTGCAAAGGATCGCGAGACTCCACTCTATCACCTCGCTGTTGTGGTAGATGATTCTGTAATGGGAGTGACACACATTATTCGCGGTGAGGATGGTATTTCCAACACTCCTCGGCAGATACTCATTGCTCGCGCATTGGGTGTACCAGATTTCAGCTACGCGCATATTCCACTCATTCTCGCGCCCGATAAGAGCAAGCTTTCTAAGCGACACGGCGCAGTAGCGGTGACCGAGTATCGTGATAAGGGCTATGTGTCAGAAGCACTCATCAATTTTCTTGTACTCCTCGGCTGGTCTCCACAAGGGAATGAGTCAGGCGGTGACCAAGAGCTCTTTACTCTTCGCGAGTTAGTGGAGCATTTTGATTTGTTAAAAGTACAGAAGAGTGGTGCCATATTTTCTGCCGACAAATTAAATTGGTTTAATCGTGCATACATAAAGCGAATGGGGGATGATGCACTCTTGAGCGAACTCTCCCCCCGAGTCCCAGAACTTACTGAAAAACTCCCTCAACTTCTTCCGTTATTGCGTGAGCGGATGGTGACATTTTCTGACGCAGAGACGCTTCTTGCGCCAGGAGGAGAACTTTCTTTTATCGTCGCTTATAATGCACCTACACAAGAACTCCTCAAGACTCCAGAACACCTCACTCGTCTCGCAGAGCTCTTAGACACGATCTCTGAAGATAATTTTACTGCAGAGCATGTTAAAGAAGCGGTATGGGAATATGCAAATACCAATGGAAGGGGAGCAGTACTCTGGCCGCTTCGTGTGGCGCTCACGGGACTTGAACGATCTCCCGATCCTTTTACTGTTGCTGGACTCCTCGGGAAAAGAGAAGCAATAGCTCGTATTATGTATGCACGATCACACTCGTAAGATACTTCTGTATGCTCTGGTGTTGTGCATATTTGCGCCTATTTTTTTTGTAGCACTCCCTGTGGCGGGGCAGAGTGCAGATGAAGTCCGCGCAAAAATAGAAGCACGCAATGCGGAAATTAAACGATTAGAAACAGAGATACAAAAGTATCAGAGCGAGCTTAAAAAGACACGCAAAGAGATCGGGAGCATTTCTGGAGCGGTGAATGATCTTACAACGACGAGTAAGAAGTTGGATGCCGACATTAAATTAACTGAGAAAAAGATAGAAAGCTCTCAATTAAAAATCCTGGAGCTCTCACAAGAGATAGGAAAGAAGGGGACAGAGCTTGAACGCAGTCAACATGGTCTCTCTTCTATCGTGCGCGCACTCGACGAGCAAGAAAATATCACTCCCATCGAGCTGCTTTTAGGAAATGAGGATTTTTCGCAATTCTGGTCTCAAATTGATTCACTCGCACAACTTGGTGACTCTTTGGATAGTCGTATTGATGAGATACGCAGGATTGCCCGAGATTTAAAAACGAATAAGATTGCCCGAGAAAATGAAAAAGGATTACTGCAAGATTTTCGTGGAGACCTCTCTGATCAAAAAAAAGTGGCTGATTACAATAAATCTCTTAAACAAGAACTGTTAAACGAGACCAGGAGCAAGGAGTCCGAGTACCAAAAGATGCTCGCAGAGCGCAAGGCACGCAAAGAGGCCTTTGAAGCAGACTTGGCTAAGCTGGAATCACAATTGGTAACCATTCTTGATCCGAGCAAGCTTCCTACACAGGGGAGAAAAGTACTTGCCTGGCCGCTTGCTAATCCAGTCATCACACAGGAGTTTGGAGATACTGCTTTCTCTCGATCAAAATCGGGTGTATACAATGGGAAGGGACACAACGGTATTGATCTCGGTGCTCCCATAGGAACTCCCATCTATTCAGCAGGAAATGGGACAGTCATTGGGACGGGAGATACCGATGTGACTTGTAGAGGCGCCTCCTACGGCAAGTGGATTGTTATCACGCACGATAATGGACTCTCTACGCTCTATGCACATCTCTCGGTCATTAAAATTAAGAAGGGCAGTGTGGTGACTCGCGGAGAAACCATCGGCTTCGTGGGTAACACTGGCTACTCAACTGGCCCTCACCTTCACTTTACCGTCTTTGCGTCCCAGGGAATGCAAATTCGCGATCTTGCATCCAAGGGATGCTCAGGGCGCACCTACACACTCCCCGTGGCATCTTATAACAGTTACCTTAATCCTTTGTTATACTTGTAACATAATGCAACAGAGAGGATTTTTAAAACTCATTATCCTTATTGTTATCGGTGTCATCATCCTTGGAATCTTTAAGGTAGATGTTCGGAGCGTGCTTGCACGGCCTGAAGTTGCCCAGAATATTTCTTTCGTGAAAGAGAAGGGAAAAGAATTCTGGGCGGCAAGTCACCCAGCTCGTATATGGATCCTGAACGCTTTTGTTACCTATGTAGTTCACCCTCTTGAGAAGGCAGATTCATAATTACAACACAATGCAAGATGCTTGACAATATACTTGCAATCTGCTAGTATAGGCACAGGCTATACAGTGAGGTATTCCCTTATGTATAGCCATTTTCTTTTGATTTCAAGCCTATATTACGAACCGTACAAATAGGACTCGCAAGCCTTATAGCAGTGACAAATGTAGCATCAAGTACGCCTGTGGATAAACAATCCACACCTTTAGATGCGCCTAGCACAGCTTCCAGCTTTATGGAACTGGTTATGGCAAAGGGAGACTTCAGTTTCTTTCCTACCACTACTGCACCTCAACATAACGATGCTGATCTAAGCATTGCTGATCGTATTACCCGTGCCGCAAAATCTTTCGGTGTAGATCCTACCCTCGCACGCGAAATTGCGTACTGTGAGAGTTCTTTGCGCCAATTTAATTCTAAGACTGGAGAGGTGGTCCGAGGTCTCCGTAATCCCAGCGATATTGGCCTCTTCCAAATCAATGAAAAATACCACTTAGAGCGCAGTAGAGAATTGGGCTTTGATATCCATACTACAGAAGGGAACATCTACTATGCTTTGTACTTGCTCAAACAGGAGGGGAGTCGTCACTGGAATTGGAGTAAGCCCTGTTGGTCTAATCCCTCCTTGGCTATTTAAAGATACTATGTCGCAAAATCTATGTTGTGCGACATACTCTTTTTCTGAATCAGCCTAGTACAATATAACCATATATATAATAAAAAAATTCCCACTCTCCTACTCTGGAGTAGAGGGAATTTTTTTGGTCTTACCATCCTCTATCCCTTAATATTAATTTCAAAATTTTCTAGATCCTCCCCCTCCCCTGCCTCAATTATATTCAATCGTAGGGGAGTCTCATTAAGTGCCGCAGAAAAACGCGCCTGCTCGCTCGCTTTCACAGTCACCTTAAATGATCGCGCGGTAACTACCTGCGCACATACGGAAGTCCCCTCCTGAGTCTTGGTGGTGAAGTTGATAGCGACCTGTTCTGGTATAGACTTTGCTACCAGCGTATTCCAACTTAATTCCTCGCAGGATGTGGGAAGCATCAGGGATCCAACAATAATGTGTGAGCCGTCTTTATAAGCGTGCTTCACAGTGACAATATCTTGTTCAGAGACGGGGATGGTAGAAGAAGCTGTATCTCCCTCTGTCCCCTTCTCTTGTTGCCGACCAGAGTACCACCAATACCCTACGGTAAGCACCACGAGTATCACAATGACTGATATGAGCATTTTTTGCATAGACATATATGTGTGAATTAAATTAATGAGTCTCTAGTAATCTGGATAGTATAGCATAGCCGTGCAAGGCCAGCTCCTCGATGTAGCCTTATTTGCATAGGAGATGGATTATTTTATTTTAGACCTGGACAATTTGCCGCAGGGCTGTAGCCTGCGGCAAGCGCTGCGGCGCTACTCTCAAACCAGACCTTATTTTCTTCTTTTATCTGTCCTGCTCCAGGACAGCTGGGAAGGTGGTACTTAGAGCCATTTTTTGAGGCGACCACTGCCCCCTCCTCTTTCTGAGAAACTCCTGCCTTCTGTTCCATACTATCTATACCGGGGTTAGTAGAGAGCGTGACTTGTTCAATCGTAACCGGTTCTGGCTCACCTCGTACTTTTGTGTAGCGTCCAATTCCAAAAGAGAGGAGAGAGGAGAGAATAATAAGAAAGGGTACAAAGATACGGTTAAGGAATGACTTGCCAAAGAGGCCTTCTTTTGGTACTATGGCGAGGTTATTCATTTGACGATAACTATACCATGGCACATAGGAAAGCTGGCGGAACAGCCAAGAACTTGCGCGATTCAAACCCAAAGTACTTGGGAGTTAAACGCTATGCCGGTGAGCAGGTTGCTCCTGGGGAAATTATTGTGCGTCAGCGTGGGACCAAGGTTCTTGCGGGTAACAATGTCCGTATCGGTAAGGATCATACGCTTTATGCAGGGACGAAAGGGGTAGTCTCTTTTACTGAGACACGCAAAAATAAATTTGACGGCACTACTCGACGCGCAAAAATTGTCCATGTCTCTTAAGTCTCTCTTTCTACGATAAGTGTTATTGCCGTGCGGTGATCATGCACGGCAATTTCTATCGTATGCGATCCAAGTGTCTTGATGGGTTCAGTCACAACGACATTATCTTCAGAAATTGAAATGCCCATATTTTTATTCAGTAGCTCTGCAATCTCTTTTGGATGTACCTGAGAAAAGAGGTGACCTTTTCCATTTGCGGGTTTTGTAAGAGTGAGACTCCCCTCTTTTAATTCATTCAATGCCTTTTCTAGGAGAGCGATCTGTACTTCCTTACTGTTCTTTCGTGAGTTCTCTTTTTCATTCAATTCTATCACGGCGCCTTTCGTTGCTATCTGTGCAAGGCCTCTCACCAGTAAAAAATTTCTTGCGTAACCATCAGCAACCTCTCGGACTTCATATTTCTTCCCTACACGAGGGACATCGCGAAGAAAAATCACTTTCATAGTTTAGCGATTATTGAGTACATATGAGACCGCGCGTTCCATCTGTGCATCCCTTCCCGCTTTGATATCTTCTTTCGTGGGGATTACCTCTATATCAGGGCGTAAGCCATTATGTGAAAGAGAGTTGCCGAACGGAGTGAGCCAGCGTGCAATAGTGACCTTAAGTGATGTTTCTTTCGTAATTGGTACTAGTTCTTGTACGGAGCCTTTGCCAAAAGATTTAGTACCAATCAGTTTTGCTACGCCGTGTTCACGCAAGGCGCCAGCCATAATCTCAGATGCAGAAGCACTTCCTCCATCAATCAGTATGGCTACACGCACATCTTTCATAACAATGCCTTTATGCGTAGTGCGATGAATTCGTTCCGTTCTTTGAGGACCTACCTGTTCACGGAGTACCACCTTCCCCTCGGGGAGGAACCAGCTAGAGATTTCTACTGCCGAATCCAGATAGCCGCCAGGATTACCGCGCAGATCTATAATAAGTTTATTACTTTCGCTTGCTACAAACTTTTTTACCGCATCTTTAAAGAGCGAATCAGACCTTCCAGTAAAGTTGTAGAGCCGGATAACAAAGATATTTCCCGAGAGTACTTCTGTCTCAAGCGTAGGGATCTCAATGATTGCACGGGAGATAACAACATCAAAGGGCTCCTTGATCCCTTCGCGGTAGAGAGTGAGCGTAACCTTTGTTCCTACCTCACCACGGATGAGCGTCATTGCGCGTTCTGACACCATCCGTTCTGTACTTACTCCATCTACTTTGATTATTTTATCTCCTGACTGTACTCCCGCTCGTTTTGCGGGAGTTCCTTCTAGTGCAGAGATTGCGGTGAGAATACCATCACGAACTCCAAGTTCAATCCCCACTCCCCCAAAGCTACCTTTAACATCTTCATCAAATAACTCTTTCTCCGTTGGAGGTAAAAAGACGGTATACGGATCTCCAAGGGAATCTACCATACCAGAGATTGCTCCCCATACTCGCGCTTCTTGGTCTAGTTTCGGAGTAGAGGTGCTGGTACTCGCGACGGTAGTCGCGATGTACTTCTGATTAATCACCTGCCATGTACGCCAAAATGGGGCAAAATCCACATCATCCGTCTTTCCGCTTTGGGTATTGAGGACGCACGAGATACCAGCATTTGCCTTATTCCCTAAAGGCATCAGGTACGCGCCGCTTAAAAAAGCCAGCGGTAAGCCAATTGCAAGGAGAAAAAGGAGTGTTCGTACGAGCGGTTTGTCATTCCACATATGGGAGAGTATACTATAGTCTACCAATGATTACCAAGAGCAATTTCCGCGGAGTGACGTGGATTGACATGGAGTCACCTTCTCCGGATGATGTGGCAAAAATTAGAGAGGAGCTTGATATCCACAGCATTGTGGCGCAGGAGATGAGCGTCCCTTCTCTCCGTCCGAAAGTGGATGTTTACTCCAATGCGGTGTACCTTGTGCTTTATTTTCCCGTATACGAGTATCGACAGCCTGGATTTACTGACGATAATTCTACCGATTCACAAGAAGTGGACTTTATTATTGGTAAGGACTTCATTGTGACTGTCCACTATGAGCGCATTGACCAGTTTTATGATTTTACCAAACTCTTTGAGGTGGGAGAGCTTATGGATAGCGGTAAAATACGAGAGAATGTAGACGCTGGTTTTATCTTTTTCAATATTATGAAGGGGCTCTATCGATCCATTGAAGATAATCTGGAGTCTATCAATTCAAACCTTAAGGATATAGAATCACAAATTTTTGCTGGGAAAGAACAGAGTATGGTCAAGCGCATCTCCAATGTAAACCGCTCTCTTCTAGACTTCCGCTGGGCACTGAAGAACCACGAAGATCTTCTTAATTCACTAGAGTCAGACGCGGGAGACTTTTTTGATGAACGCTTCTCATTTTACATTCGTTCCCTCTTCAATGAGTATTATAAGATCTGGAATGTTATTGAGAGTAATAAAGAAATTGTGAGTGATTTACGCACCACGAATGATTCACTTCTTACCACAAAGACAAACGAGGTAATGAAGATATTTACCATTCTCGCTTTCTTCACCTTCCCCCTCTCTCTCGTCTCAAGTCTCTTTAGTATGAATACACAGTACACTCCCCTTGTACATTCTCCGTATGGGTTCTGGGTTATTCTTATTGGGATGGGGATTGTGACATTCCTTATGTTCTTCTACTTTAGGCGCAGAAAATGGTTCTAAGACTTTATAACACTCTCTCTCGCCGTATTGAGGACTTCTCTCCTCTTTCCTTCCCCTTGGTGGGGGTCTATAGCTGTGGGCCAACGGTGTATGGCCCCGCGCACATAGGCAACTTTCGTACCTACTTGCTAGTAGACACGCTTGTGCGTGCGCTCAAGTATGCGGGTTACACAGTAGAAGCAATACAGAATATTACTGATGTAGGACACCTGATTGGAGATGGAGATGAAGGTGAGGACAAGTTGCATGCGGGAGCACAGCGTGAAGGCCTCAGTGCCTTAGAGATTGCAGAGAAATACTTTTCTCTCTTCAGAGAAGATACGGCTAAGTTGAACATTCTCCCTCCAAAACAGTGGGTTCGCGCAACGGAGCACATCAGAGAACAGATTGATTTTATTACGATTTTAGAAGAGAAGGGCTACACATATCGAACGAGTGATGGTATCTACTTTGACACCTATCGCTTCCCTGATTATGGCAAACTTGCAGGATTAGATATTGGTGGATTACGCGAAGGTGCTCGAGTTGAAAAGAATAACGAGAAGAAAAATAGCACTGATTTTGCGCTATGGAAGTTCTCTCCCCCAGTGGAACAAGTGGGAGGAAAACGAGAGATGGAATGGGATTCTCCATGGGGGATCGGCTTTCCAGGCTGGCACATTGAGTGCTCGGCGATGAGTACCAAGTATCTCGGTGAACACTTTGACCTTCATGTAGGCGGCATTGATCTTCTTCTTCACCACACAAATGAACTCACACAGAATGAGGCATGCTTTGGGCACGCAGTGGTGCGTTACTGGGTACACGGTGAGTTTATGCTCGTTGATGGGAAAAAAATGAGCAAATCTCTTGGTAATACTTATACCATAAGTGATATTGAAGAACGTGGCTTCTCACCACTTGCCTATCGTTACCTAATCTCCAATACTCATTATAGACAGAAAATGAATTTTACCTGGAATGCACTCATAGCCGCGCAGAATGCATATGACCGCCTCGCTCGTGCTGTGCGCGAGATCTCTCCAGATGGAGGGACCCTAGCGCAGGATGAACAGAAAAAATTTGAAGAAAAGATTGCCGATGATCTCAATAGTCCCGGGGCACTAGAGGTATTATGGGGTGTTATTCGTAATGAGTCCTACTCCCCTCACGACAAGCGGATCTTTGCCGAATACGCCGACTCCGTGCTTGGTTTGGGAATCACTACTCCTGTGTATAAGGAAGTTCCTGAACTGATACGCTCTCTCGTTAGGGAACGAGAGGAGGCTAGAAAGAATGGTAATTTTACCCGTGCAGATGAACTGCGTTCGCATATAGAAGACCGGGGCTACACGGTGCGGGATACCGAGACGGGGTCGGTGGTAGACATGGGTTGCTAATCCACTTCTTACGCACTCTTTACCCTTTCCTTCTCTCTCCTCCCCCGTGTTAAAATCAATCAACTATGCAGACGGCACCAGTACGAGAAACTAAAGCGTTCAGAACGGGAGTCCGCATCCCTCCACAAGATGCAGATGCGGAGCGGGCACTTCTTGGGTCTCTCATGCTGAACCCTAAAGGTATGCATCAGGTTGTTGACATTGTGCGGCCAGAATCTTTTTACCTGGATCGTCATGCTGAAATCTATCGTGTGATGCAAGATCTTTTCAGTCGGGGAGAGCCAATTGATCTTGTCTCAGTTACCTCAATGCTCAAAGAACGAGGGCTTCTTGATCGTGCTGGAGGAGGGAGCTACTTGGCAGAGCTAGCGAATATGGTTCCAAGTGCGGCAAACCTAGAGCATTACGCGGGTATCGTACACAAAAAATTTGCACTGCGTCAGTTAATCCGTGCTTCTGAAGAACTTTCGGAGTTAGGATTTTCGGAACACGAGGAGTTGGATGCGCTTCTTGATGCCGCTGGTAAAAAGGTGTACGAGCTCGGTAACTTTGCAAAGCGCACTTTTACTCATATTAAAGATACGCTCGCTACCGCGTGGGAACGCTTTGAACGACTCCATAAGTCAGACAATACTTTACGCGGAGTGCCGAGTGGTTTTACCGCGCTCGATAATCAGCTCTCTGGGTTTCAAAATTCTGACCTCATTATTTTAGCGGCGCGACCTTCAATGGGTAAGACTGCTTTTGCTTTAGATATAGCGCGGCACGCGGCACTCCGTCATGATGTACCCGTTGGTATATTTTCTTTAGAGATGAGCACAGGACAATTAGTTGAGAGAATGCTTGCGGCAGAAGGGCATGTTGATTCGTGGAAGCTGCGCACCGGTAAGCTCCATGATGATGCCGACTTTACCCGTTTGCGTGACACTTTGGACATATTTTCTCGTGCGCCAATTTTTATTGATGATGAACCAGGCAATAACATCATGCGAATGCGCGCGGTATCGCGGAGAATGAAGGCAGAACACGGGCTTGGTCTCATTATTGTTGATTATCTCCAGCTTATGGTCCCTCGTACTTCCTCCGACTCGGTTGTTCAGCAGGTGACAGAAATCTCTCGTTCGCTCAAGTCGCTCGCTCGCGAATTAGATGTACCCGTTGTGGCACTCTCGCAGTTAAATCGTGCCGTGGAGAGTCGCGGAGGAGAACCGCGTCTCTCCGATCTCCGCGACTCTGGATCCATTGAGCAAGATGCTGATGTGGTACTCTTTATCCATCGCGAGTACCGAGAGGATGGTCCGGGTCGTGACAATGTTGCTAAAATTCTTATTGCAAAACATAGAAATGGGCCAGTGGGACAGATTGATCTCTTCTTTGATCAGAACTTAGTGAGTTTTTCTTCTATTGAGAAGGGAGACTTTGGAGATTTTTAAGCACTATGACCGGGAGCTTCCACCGTCTGGCTGACCTCTTTATGCACTTCCCTGGTATTGGTGCGCGGCAGGCGCGTCGTTTTGTATATCACCTTCTCTCACTCGCACCAGCAGAGCGCGCAGAGATCTCTCATCTGGTGAATGATTTAAGTAGAGATATTGCGCAGTGTACCCGTTGCCAGCGTTACTTTGTGCTCCGCTCACAGAGTAAGCATTCAAGTCTTTGTGATCTCTGCTCCGATACGGGGAAAGACAGGAGTCTCCTCCTCTTGGTAGAAAAGGATGCTGATCTAGATAATATCCGTAGAACTGGTGCCTACAATGGATATTATTTTGTGCTCGGGGGCAGTATTCCTATCTTAGAAAAAAATCCAGAATCACGCATACGGACACCTCTTCTTCTTTCCCGCGTTGAGGATGCGGGTAGACAAGGTCTCTCTGAACTTATCTTAGCGCTCTCAGCAACACCGCAAGGTGACCATACGAGTGAGTATCTCCGTAGCCTCCTCCTCCCCTTTTCAGAAAAATATCACTTTATTATTACTACACTGGGGAGAGGACTCTCTACCGGAACAGAGCTAGAGTACTCGGATGATGAGACAATCCTAGAAGCACTCAAGCATCGAGGGTAATTAAAAACCCTTCCGCCAAGATGGGAAGGGGTTTTTAATTAGTGTTGTTATTGTGCTTAGCAGATTTTGCAGTCTTTCTTGTGTGTGACAAGCTGATAGAACGCGGATAGCCCTACGAGTATGTAGACTACTTTAGCAGGTGTTGCGTACATACCCCCAAGAAAGAGCCTTCCAATCTCATATCCGAGAACAAAAAGAAACCAGTTGATTCCTCCGATTACAAGCAGGAAGAAGGAGATATTATGGAGTGTTTTTGATGACATAGAAAGAATCTATTCATTATCACTCGACCTTTACTTATTCAAGTATACAGAAAAATCCGCCGGAGCGGAAGTACCCTGATATGAAACTGTGGATTAAGAAATTTTAGATACAGTGACCACTGCCTTGAACTGCCGTGAGCTGCGCTTTACTCTCGTGCGTGCCTTGGGTTTGTACTTATAGGTAAGTTTTTTTGCCTCGCGGATCTCTGACTTAAATACTGCCTGCACCTTCTTATCTGTTACTACTGGGGTGCCTACCATGAGACTCTTTTTGTCAGAGACAAGAAGCACTTCATCAAAAGTCACTGTGTCACCCTCCTTGAGGGGTTCAGTGCTTGCGAGCCGTTCTACAACAAGGGTCTCCCCTTCTCGAGCGAGGTACTGCTTGCCTCCTGTCTTGATGATTGCGAATGCCATAACTTAACTATAATAGCACAAGAAATTAGAAACGCAAGGCTCCTCGTTCTGTTATGATGGAAGTGAGACTTCCATCAATATCTGATGAGAACAAGTGAAATCTCATTCTTCCTCGGGCTTTTCTAGGACTAGGGTCTCTATCTCGGCACTTCCGCCGGAAATACGGTATACATCTTTGTCTATCTTCTTAAACTCCTTATAAGCATTGTTATAATGGCTGACACTGGTGCCAAGCGATGTCCCCAATTTGTGAAAGTACTCGTTATATGCCCCAATATGCTTTCCCAACTCTTCTACGCGCTTTCTAATCTCTTTAGCTGACTCTTCTATCTGGAGCGCTTTGAGTCCTTGAAGGACCGTTTGAAGATACGCTAGGAAGGATGTTGGTGAGACGATAATGACATGCTTTTCTTTGAAAGCATACTCAATAAGATCGCGCGTGTTAATCTTGACGGTGCCGACTTGTGCGACAAGAAGATCGTAGTAGATGGCCTCATGCGGGATGAACATAAAGGCAAAGTCCATCGTATTTTCTGAAGGCTTCACATACTTTGCCGTTTCGTCTATCCTATTTTTTAAATCCGCCTTGAACGCTTTCTCTAGGCGTTCTCGCTCTGTATCGCCCCGTTCCTCCATGAGTCTATTGTAGTTCTCTAATGAAAATTTTGAATCAATGGGAATAATCTTATCTCGCACAAACACGACTGCATCTACGATACTGCCATCAGAGAATGGGTACTGCATCTGGTAACTCCCCACGGGGAGTACATTTTTAAGGAGAGTCTCAAGGTAATACTCCCCCAGTATCCCTCGTTGCTTTGGATTTTTTAAAATGTCCTGCAAACTTTTAAGCTGATCGGCAAATGAGACTACCTGCTTGTTAGTCTCGTCTAGACGCGTTAGCTTTTCTGTTACATCACGCACGATGTCGGACGAGTTCTTGAGCTGATTGTGCATCGTATCAGACATATGTCGCTCACTCTCGGTCAAACGCTCGGAGACAGTGTTGGCAAGCTCTTGATTAGCTCGTACAAGCTCGGCTAGCTGTGCTTGGAGGAGCATCGTCCCCTCTCCTCCGAGCCCTTCTTCCCCACGGCGGCGCAAGGCCAACACCAGCGCTACGATGAGCCCCGCAATGAGTGCTACCGCAATGTATCCGAAGTACTCCATCATCTAGAGTGTATCCCAGAGCGCAGGATCTTCAAGACCCAAGACCCACATAGAGAACCCGGCGAGACCGCTTGTTTTTGCAAATTGTATTTTCTCCCCCATACTGCGCGCATCTTCGTACCAGACAATGCGCCAGTCGCCTCGTTTGGTTTGGTATTTTACCCACGGTACACCGAGCTTTTCATCGTAACCGCGAGGATTTTTTGAGTCGTCGAGAAGATTAGAAACATAGCGGTAGCCACCAGAACTCACTCTGAAACTCTTATTGACCGTCCACTCCCAGTGGAAGTTGGGGATACCTAGGGAGATTTTCGCGGTAGGAACGGAGGAGGTGGCGTGTGCTACAACTTGTTTTACCCATGGCAGTGGTGCAGTGGGGCCTGCAGTGCTCGGATTGTCGTAGGCCATAATGGATATGAAGTCTACTGCTTTCGCAATTCGCGTGTAGTCATAGACGCCAGCCCACTCGTTCCATGACTGTGGCGGATGGTCTGCTGGATTATTAGATATTTGCGAAACAACAGCAACACTCAAGAGAAGATTATTTTTCTTAAACTCTCGTGCCGCTTTCTCTACAAAGAATGAGTAACGGTCGCGATGAGAGGCATCCATATTTTCAATATCTAATTGCCAACCGACAAAACCCTGTGCTTTTGCGATTGCAATAAGTGAGCTGATGAGATAATCCTGCACTCGTTGATTGCGCACAATACGCGTTGCGACAATCGCATCAAAGGTGCCATTGGTAACGAGTGGCATCAGTTTGCTATTCTTTGCCTTCGCGGTGGCGAGTATCTTGGGAGGAATCTTTCCAGAGACAACCCCATTTCTATCAAAAGAGAAAGCCTGTGGTGCGATGATATCTACCTTGTCTGCATGTGCCGCAAAAGATGCCGCCGAAGTGGATGCGTAATTTGCATAGAAGAGACGCTTAAAAGCTTGCGCGTGGAATGGGGTAAGCATGAGCAGCGCAAACGCAACACATACAAGCACTTGATACTTGGTACTTGATACTTGGTACTTTATCATCATCCTATTGTAGCTAGAATGCTCTGAATTCCAAAGAATGCGTAAAAGATGGTTGCAATAATAAGCGCAATGGTAGAAATAATACCAGGACGAAGTTCTCGAGGAAGTGTGCGCTTATTCATATAAAGAAGCATGGGTGTATAGAATGCCATGGTGATGCCGCCGAGTGATGAAGAGAGCACTAGGAAGCTGAGTGGTTGATTAAAAGGCAAAAGAATAGCTTGAATAAAGACAACGAGCACGATCAGCCCATAATAGAGGTGGTGAACAGAGATATATTCTAACCAGTGAAAGCGCTCGGCGAAGGGGCCAACTCTTGTATTAGTGTGCACGATATCGGAGATGATGCGGGTGAGTGCGTCAATAATTGTCCACATGACTGAAAAGAGCATGAGGTAAGCCATTATGAGATAAAGCTTCTCTCCCATAACTCCCCACTCTTGTGCAAAGATTTCGGACTGCGCAACGGCAATACGGGTACCTCCGGGGACGATGCCGAGCGGAGTGAGCACCACATAAGCATTGACGGAGAGTAGTACGAGCGAGAGTACACTGAGTGTGAAAAAAATTAACCCTTGATCAATGAGGATGTAACGCATCCATCCGCGCCAGCGAGAGAGAGAACTTTCAGTAATGTTGAAGCGGTATCCTGTCACTGCGACCGCCTCTGGTTTACCCGTAACAGGATTTGTAATGCGTCCTGCGTAGTGTGCCATGCCGAGCCCCTTGTCGCGATACCAGAGTGAGACACAGAGGTTGAGCATACCGCCGGCTCCTGCAAACACAATGGCGCCGAGGAGCACATTCATATCTACTTCTTCTGGAATATAACCGAAGTTAATGAGACCGAAGAATGCTTCTTTGAGTACGGCGAGGTTCAAGTTGTGGAAACTAACAATGAAGAGAAGTAAGAGAAAAAATGGGGCAATAATCTTGAGCACTCGTTCCAGTACATGGTAAGCAGTATGACCCAAAAAGGTTATTGCAAGTGTCAGCGCTAAAGATGCCCACCCCCATGCGATATGGTGTCCAAAACCAAAGAGTTGCGCCAAAATAGTGCCAAGCGCACTTGCCCATCCAGGCCAAATGTAGAGGAGAATAGCTGCAAGAATCCAAAAAGGCGGGAGAAAGCCAAAGAGCCGCGCGGAAGCGGTAAAGAAACTCTCTCCCGTTGCGGCGGTATGCCGTGCAATTTCTTGGTTGATGAAATATTGGAGCCCCAAACCAACAAGTGCAAGCCAAAGTATTTCCATGCCAAACTTGGTAACTAAATGGGGCCAGAGGATGAGCTCCCCTGTCCCCATTGCCATACCCATGACGACGATTCCTACGCCAACTGCGCGTTGCCAGCCTGGAGCTGACGGAAGCTCTCTTGTCTCAAGTGCGGGCCATCGAGACATTACTGAACTTGTATACCTGCTGTTGGAACAGTGTTTGTTGGTGCGGGGAGCGCAATTTTCATACGGAGAGTGAGGAGAATTGAGAAGACTACCAATATAAGTACGATGGCACTAGTGCTTGCAATGATGACTGAGTGCCACTTCTTTTTTGCAAACCAGTACCCAACTCCGCCGAGCAGACCGTAGAGAATCGCAAAGACTGTAAGGGCAACTAATTGATACTGTATGGCAATTTGTATTTGCTTGCCAATCATTTGCCCAATAAGCGACATTGGTACAATATAAATGAGATGAATAAAGTTGAGGACGATAACTACCGCCGCAATACATAGACCTGCTATTCCACCGCGCAAAGAATAGTGTTTGAGTGACATACAATATTATTTAATTATACTGATATGCCTCCATTGTACCTGCATGCTATTATTTGTGCAAGATAAAAATTTCTCTTTTTCCTCCTTCTAATACGCTTGTGTGTTGCCATCTGTAGAGAGCATCGTTGTCTCTTGCATAAAAAAATCCCGGACGCCAGGCCAATGTGGCGTCCGGGTATAGAGAGATGTGTGCTGTGTGCATCTGATATTAGGGTACTCCATACGAAGTTCGGTGTCAATAAAAAGAAAACCCGCTATCACAGTTGAATGGCGGGGTACGAGCGGTAAAATGATGATTTTAAGAATGTGTGTGCCGAGATGTGA
>CAZNKH010000013.1:0-13683 GCA_964574105.1 uncultured Candidatus Saccharibacteria bacterium
GGCGGCAGAAACAAGAAACCAGCCAATCCCCTGACCCTTCCCTTCTTTTTTAAAGTCCACGGCAAACCATGCTTCTTGGCCTGCTCTGTCTTTCAATACTTGGGGGAGCTTCCGCATCTCTTCTCCAAACTGTACATACTTTGTGGTATTGAAGTGCATACTCGTGAGATCTTTGGTGCGGAAAATATCTTCATCATTGAGTGAAAAAAGTGTTTTGAGAAATGACCGTTCATACGACTCTAACTGCATATCAGTCTCATATGGTTTTATACCTTTAACTTCGTACTGCGAGCTATATCCAGATCCTGCTTTGAAAAAATAGATTGCAACAACTACAAACATCACAAAGAAAAAGGGATTAAAACTAGCGATAGTAAGCACTGCTAGGGCTATCACTATAATGAGTAAAGAAATATTTTTTACTATTATCCGCTTCTTTTCCTCTTTGATTTCCACATAACCCCGCACAGCAAGATCAACGATGGTCGCTGGCCAAGTTCGCCGTGATACCCCCTCTTTTATCAAGAGCTCGGCAAGTGCAGGACGCAAGCCTCGTGGTGGCTCATACTGTGGGATGATGGTGCCACGCCCCTTTGGTAATACTTCTGTGCGCACAAAGTAGATAATCCAATAGAGAATAGAGAAAAGTACGATAAGGATCCCGAGCACGAACCCGTAATTATGAACAAACCAATCCTTCCAAAATGCCGACTGCAACACATACCCCTTCTGCCACGAGAGATCAATGGTAAAGTCATTCCCAACCTCAAAGAGCAACCCGCTTACAGTATATACATCCGTTTTGCCCTCGCGTCTTACTGATATGCTCTCGAGTAGACGCGCGCCAGTGCGATACCCATGAAGCGCTCCCCTATTTGAGAGCCCTGTAGGAAGCACGACGCTCGCCGACGCGCTATTCACCGGTACATCGTAGTCGGTAAAGAGGTTGTAGTAGAGGCGGTCAAACTGTGTACCAAAGGTGATTGCCCCATGCACGGTGTAGTGCAGTATCCAGAGGTGTGAAGTATCGCGTAGATTGTAGTACCACTCAATCACCTGTGCGCCGTCCTTTTTATATGTGGTGTAGTAGCCCCAGTTGGAGGAATCTGTTTTATCAAGTTTTGATGAGCTCCATTGTAATTTTTTTCCTGTTGCTCCGTCATAGACTTCAATATCAGAAATGTAACTAATATCTTTGAGTAAGATGGAGCGCCAACCCTGATGGTACTCGCCTTGGTAATGGTAGGTCTGTCGCTCTTCTACTGAGAGTGTGGAGTCGGCATTTACCGTAATCTGTGTATCAATTGAGTCGTACCAGTACTGCCGATTCTCTTGCGCAGATACAGTAAAAATGCCCGTACAAAATGCGAATACAGAGAATGCGGACGCACAAGCGAGCCACATTCTGTGCATATTAGAACTTTACCTCTACTGGCTGTTGGGCGTCGTCGTCATCAGGAATATCAAAAAATTCCTGCTTGCCGAAGCCGAAGCTCCCCGCAATGAGATTAGAGGGGAAGGAGTCAATCTTGATATTGAGATCGCGCACATTGCCGTTGTAAAAGCGGCGAGCGGCTTGGATCTTATTCTCTGTGTCCGAGAGCTCGCGTTGGAGCTCAAGGAAGTTCTGGTTCGCCTTTAGGTCTGGGTAGGCCTCCGAGAGAGCAAAGATGCTCTTTAGGGCACCAGAGAGCATATTCTCTGCTGCACCATGCTCGGCCGGCGTCTGTGCGCTCATGGCCTTGGTGCGCGCTTCAGTCACTTTCTCAAAAGTCATCGACTCATGCGAGGCGTAGCCCTTTACCGTGTTGACAAGGTTAGGAATGAGGTCGTAGCGCCGTTTGAGCTGAACCTCAATGTCTGCCCATGCCTCCTTGGTGCGCGTGGCAAGCCGTACAAGCCCGTTATAAACAGCGATTACTGCAATAATAATGACAGCAAGAATCCCGAAAATAATGTAGATGAGAGACATAAGTACGATAGTTTACTAATAGACATGCATTATATCACAAAAGCCCCTGTTAAAACAGAGGCTTTTGTGATGTTCAACCTTCGTGGGTTGAGAACATCAGTAAATATTATTAGTAGTCCATTCCGCCATCCATACCATCATGGCCGTGTGATGGTTCTTCTTTTTTAGGGATATCGGTGATGGCCGCACCAATGGTGAGGTAGTTAGAGGCAACCGAGACCGCATTTCTAAAGGCCGTCTTCGTAACCTTGAGTGGATCGATGATGCCCGCCTTCTTCAAATCCTCAATCGTGTTCGTCTTGGCGTTAAAGCCGAGCCATGAACGCTCCGCCTTCCCTTTCACCGTGGTCTTGCGCTCCGAGAGTTCCTTCATCCACTTTTTTGAATCCTCACCACTATTCTCAAAGATAGAGATGATGGGTGACTCTGCTGCGCGGCGTAGTATCATCCGCGCATAGGCGTTGATGGTGTCTGGAGTCTTCTCTTCCACAAGTCCGAGCACCACATTAAAGAGCGCAATGCCGCCACCAGGGATAATTCCTTCTTCCATTGCCGCCTTCGTTGCCGCAACAGCATCTTCCACGCGCTGTTTAAGCTCCTTCTGCGCTGACTCTGTCGGGGCACCAACCTTAATCACCGCAACACCACCCGAGAGCTTGCCGAGGCGCTCCTGCAACTTCTCTTTGTCATAATTTGATTCTGTATTCTCTAATTGCTTCTTGATGGCAAGCATCCGTTCCTCCACATCGCTCTTCTTTCCCTTACCACCCACAATGGTTGTGGAGTCCTTAGTAGAGATGATGCGGCGTGCGCGACCGAGCACCGATATATCAATATTCTCCAACTTCAAGCCCACATCTTCAGAGACCACCTTACCACCAGTGAGAATCGCAATGTCTGCGAGCATTTCCTTCTTCCTGTCACCAAAGGCGGGGGCCTTCACCGCAAGCGCGTTAAAGGTACCGCGGAGCTTGTTAACAATGAGTGTGGTCAATGCCTCACCGTCCACATCATCTGCAATAATCACCAAGTCCTTTTTACCCTTCTGTGCGAGCGATTCAAGGAGTGGCAATATTTCTTTAATAGCAGAGATCTTTTTGTCGGTAATTAAGATGAAAGGATCCTCATACTCTGCCTCCATCCGGTCTGGATTGGTAATCATATAAGGTGAGGCGTAGCCCTTATCAAACTGCAGTCCTTCCACCAGCTCGGATGAGTTGAGCCCCGTGTTGGAGTCCTCGATAGTCACCACGCCATCCTTACCCACCTTCTTAATCACATCAGCAATCAACTTACCGATATCGGCATCCTTGGATGAGAGTGTGGCTACCTCTTCAATCTTCTTCGTATCATCAATTGATTCGCTCTGATCCTCCAAAGCAGAGATAACTGACTCGCTCTCACGCATCAGTTCATCAGCAAGGTGAATTACATTAAAACCTTTCTCGGCAACTGCCTTCTCTCCGCCCTCTATGATGGCCTGCGCGAGTACCACCGAGGTAGTTGTTCCGTCACCCACCTTATCGTTCGTCTTGTCTGCCGCCTGTTTAATGAGGTCGGCTCCGACATTTTCAAACTTGTCTTCCAACTCTATCGCCTTCGCGACGGTTACGCCGTCTAGGGTAACCTGCGGTGCGCCGTAGCCCTTGTCAATCACCACCGCACGGCCACGAGGACCAAGCGTCATCTTGACCGCCTCGGCAAGCGTATCTATACCCTTCTTGAGAGACTTGCGCGCATTATTATTGAATAGTATTTGCTTTGCCATAAATATGTGAGAGTTTAGTGGGCCTTATTCACTTTTTAGGTCTTGTCGGAACCAACAGCGACGGGTAAAGGATGAAAAAAATGAATAAGGCGAACAGTTACTCTTCAATGACTGCTAAAATGTTCGACTCGCTTACAATTAAGTACTCCTTCCCGTCAACTTTTATCTCATCAGGTCCGTATTTAGAAAAAATAATCCTATCTCCCTTCTTCACCTTGAGTGGGACGAGTACTCCTGTTTCAGAGATTTTTCCCTCGCCGCAGGCAACGATGCGCCCTTCTTCCGGACGCTCCTTGTTCACCGTCTCGGGAATAATAATCCCTCCCTTCGTTTTACCGCCCTTTTCCTCATCTCTAAGCGGTTCAACAAGAACACGATCTCCGAGCGGCTGTATATGTATTTTTTGCGCCATAGTGTGCAAAGATTATCCTAGTAATTACTTCGTAAGCATTCGTATTATAAGAAAGAATGATTGACTGTCAATTGTTTCTTTGCTAGGGTACACCTATATGTCTAGTCTTATCCCTATACTCCCATGGATTCAAGTCGCCCTCTCGGTTCTCATGATCGGAGCCATCTTGCTTCAGCAGAACGAAGCAGGACTTGGAGCAACATTCGGAAGCGGAGATTCCAACGGTCCCAACTTTCGCAAACGCGGTATTGAGAAAGTTATGTTTATTGCTACAATAGTAATCGCAGTCTTGTTTGCCCTCTCTGCGCTCGCACCAGAGATCATCACTTATCTGGCTCGCTAGGCGCACCGTTTTTTACTCGTGAACACTACAGAAAAAGAAGCCCCTCGGCGTCTATTGCCGACAATGGCCGAGATACACGCAGTCAATCAATCCTTTGGTTTTTATGGCCGAGTCGGTCTTTTTTTACTCGCAGCACTCGCCACTGTGAGCTTACTTGGCTTCCTCTGGAGCATAAATCAGTACGTGCTTGTAGAAGTACCCACCACCGGCGGAGTCCTTGTTGAGGGTGTTATTGGTATACCCCGTTTTATTAACCCTGTGCTTGCCGCATCTGATGCGGATCGTGACCTTACCACTCTCGTCTACTCAGGACTCATGCGTGTGCGTGCAGACGGGAGTTTAGAACCTGATCTTGCAGAAAAAGTAACAGTGAGTCCCGATGGTACGAGCTATACCTTTACCTTGAAAAAGGATGAGGAGTGGCACGACGGAGAACCGGTGACCGCCGACGATGTTGTATTTACCGTACAAAAAGCGCTTGACCCGAGCATCAAGAGTCCCAGACGCGCAAACTGGGAAGGAGTGACGGTTGCAAAAATAGATGCCTATACGGTTGAGTTCACCTTACGCCAACCGTACGCGGGCTTTTTAGAGAATACGACAATGGGTATACTCCCTAAACATAAGTGGGCAGGGGTAGATGCCGAGCAATTTCCCTTTAGTGAATATAATGTTACTCCAATTGGTTCAGGACCCTATAAAGTGACCTCGGTCATCAGAGACAATAATAGCATCCCCACCAGTTATGAACTTGCTCCCGCTAAACGACCCGTACACAACGATGCAAAGATTGCTATTACGATACGCTTTTACGGAAAGAGCGAGGATCTCATCGCCGCATACGAGAAAGGAGACATTGAGAGTATGGGAGCGGTCTCCCCTGATGTAGCACAAGCCCTTGCAGAGCGCGGTGTCTCGGTACGCACCGCACCGCTTCCTCGCATCTTCGGCGTCTTTATTAACCAGAGTGAGGCGCCAATCTTTACTCATGATGAAGTTCGCAAAGCACTCTCTCTCGTTGCACCACGCACCCGCATTGTGAACGATGTACTCTACGGCTACGGTACGGCGATTGATGGACCTATCCCGCCAGGATCACTCGGATACGCGAGCTCAAGTGCAATAAGTTCTGTACAGGTGAAAGAAGCAGAAGCGCTCTTAGAAAACAATGGATGGATCCTGGGCGCAAACGGTGTCCGAGCAAAGACAAACAAGAATGGGACAGAAATATTGGAATTTACTCTAGACACTTCAAATGTTCCGGAACTCAAGGCAAGCGCAGAACTCCTCAAAGAGGCGTGGGAGAGTATAGGTGTATCAGTACGCACGCAATACTACGAGGAGAGTGATTTGAAAAATCTCGTCATCCGTCCACGCAAATATGACGCACTTCTTTTTGGCGAGGTGGTGGGGAGAAATCCTGATCCCTTCTCCTTTTGGCATTCATCTCAACGATTAGACCCCGGATTGAACATTGCCCTCTACACCAACTCTACCGTTGATACACTCTTAGAGACGGCCCGCGGCATCTCCGACAACACCGAGCGAGGTGAAAAGATACAGGAGTTCCAAACAATTATTCGTAAAGAAACACCGTCAATATTTCTCTACGCGCCTCAATTTATTTACATCGTACCTGATACCCTCAAAGGAGTCGCCCTTCCCCCTATTACCACAGTATCGGATCGCTTTTCTCGTGTAAGTGAATGGCACTATGATAGCGACCGTGTCTGGAAGATATTTGCAAACTATTACAATTAAGTAGCTATGGAAAAAGAACAACAGAAAGAACGGCGCATGCGGCGCTCCTCTCCGCATATGATGCGAAAGTCTATGCAGAATGTCGATGCTCCTTCTCATCATACTGGTAACAATAATGATGAGAAAGAATCTAAAGGGCGCAAAAAAGCGCCCGTGCCCAAGCTTGCGCCCGGAGATATCCGGATAATTCCCTTAGGAGGAGTGGAAGAGATTGGCAAAAATATGACTGCCATTGAGTTTGGCGACGAGATCATTGTGATAGACATTGGCGTGCAGTTTCCCGATGAACAGACTCCGGGCGTTGACTACATTGTTCCCGACACCTCCTACCTTGAGGAGCGCAAATCAATGGTAAAAGGTGTGATTATCACACATGGTCACCTTGACCACATTGGCGGTATTCCCTTTGTTATAGGAAAGATTGGTAATCCGCCTATCTACACCACACTCCTTACAGCTGTGATGATTAAAAAACGGCAAGAGGAGTTCCCGCATCTCCCGAAGCTCACTATTGAAGTAGTCGCGGCAGGAGAGTCTCTGCGTATCGGCAAAGGTTTTTCCCTTTCTTTCTTTGGGACAACACACACCATTCCCGACACCATCGGCGTAATCATGCACACACCATATGGAGATATTGTGATCACCGGAGATATTAAGATAGATCACAAGAACGGTACGCCAGAGTCAAACGAGGTAGAGACCTACGGGAAGATCGGAAAGGGGAAAAATCTCCTCCTCATTGCAGACTCTACCAATGTAGAAAAGCCCGGCTACTCCTACTCTGAGCGTGATGTACACATCAACCTTCATAAGATACTTTCCGAAGCAAAGGGGCGTCTCATTGTGGGTACCTTTGCATCACTTCTTGAACGCATCATCTTCATCATTAAAGACGCAGAGGAGATGGGAAAGAAAATTGTCGTGGAGGGACGCTCTATGAAAACGAATGTGGAGATTGCGAAGGAGCTCGGGCTTCTCTCTATCCGCCGTGACACCATCATCCCCGCAGAGGAGATGCAGAACTATCCGGACAATAAAATTATCATCCTCGCTACTGGCGCGCAAGGTGATGAGTACGCAGCGCTTATGCGTATCGCCAACCGTCAACACAAGACGGTCAAGTTAAAGCGTGGTGATGTGATTCTCCTTTCCTCATCAGTTATCCCGGGGAATGAGAAAGCCGTACAGAAATTGAAAGATAATCTCGCACGACAGGGAGCAAAAATTATTCACAACAACATTGCTGATGTGCACTCATCTGGTCACTCCTACGGAGGAGAATTGGAGTGGGTACACACTATGGTGCAGGCACGCTTCTTTCTCCCCGTACACGGACACCACCACATGCTCCGTGTGCACGCAGATATGGCAGAACGGCTAGGAATGCCAGATAAAAATATTATTGTGCCAGATAATGGTAGTGTGATTGAGATTACCGATGGAGGAAAACGCATCATCAAGCGCAAAGAGAATGCCTCCGCAGGCATTGTGATGGTAGACAGCCTTGGCACAGGAGATGTGAAGGATGTGGTCATCCGAGATCGGCAAATGCTCTCTGAAGAAGGTATCTTTATGATTGTGGCCATTATCAACTTAAAAACAGGTAAAGTGCGTAAGTCTCCCGACATTATCTCTCGTGGCTTTGTGTACCTCAAAGAGTCACAGGATCTCTTGCGTAAGGTACGCTTTCTTGTTAAGAAGACTATTGAGACTGCAACCGAACGGCAGCATCCCATCAACTTTGATTATGTGCGCAATGAGGTGCGTGAGAGTGTTGGCAAACTCCTCTTCCAAGAAACACACAAGCGGCCTATCATCCTTCCGGTCCTGATTGAAGTATAATAAGAGAGATGCGTTCAAAAAATATTTCTCTGCTCCATGTAATTGGTTTTTTCTTTGCGGCAACAATGGCACTCTCTGCCTATGTCGGCTCCTCTTACCTCTCTCCGCTCATTGGAGAGCGTGTAGTCGGCTATGTATACGCCGTAGCCGCACTTGTCACTATTCCTTTAATGAGTATGCTCCCTCGCATACTTACCAAGCTCGGTGTCAGACATTTGAGTGCACTCCTCTCAATCGCAACAGTAACAACACTCCTCATACTCTATGGGTCTTCTTCTCCCCTCTTTTCCGTACTCGCCTTCATCGCCTTCTACGCACTTGGTATCATCATGATGTTCTCGTTGGATCTACGGCTAGAACAGCTCTCGGTAGATACTAAGACGGGGAGAATACGCGGACTCTATCTCACCGTCGTCAATACCGCGTGGCTCCTCTCTCCTTTTCTCGCAGGGATACTCGCGGCACAGAGCGTCTCGCTCGTATACCTTGCGGCTGCAAGCACGGCACTTCTCGCCGCAATCACTGCTGTATGGAACGCGACAAGGAGTAAAGAAGAACGGCTTCCTTTGCATACACCCTCCCTCATGCGGGCAGGCGTGAGTATCATTCGCGGGCGTAGAGGCCACACGCGAAATGTGTATAACGCCCTTCTCCTTGATCTCATACTGAATGTGTTTTATGCCATTATGGTTATTTACATCCCGCTACATCTGCGCTCACTCGGCTTCTCGTGGGAGCAGCTGGGAATCATTTTTACCGTCATGCTGACCCCCTTTGTTCTCTTTCAGTATGTGCTGGGAAGATTGGCGGATCGTTACACCGGTGAGCAAGAGTTTATGGTCGCGGGACTCTTAATGATGTCCTTTGCCAGCTTTCTTGTGTGGTTTACCAATTCATCTCATATGCTCATATGGATGGGGATACTCCTTCTCTCACGCGTTGGAGCGAGCTTCTTAGAAGTGATGAAGGAGAGTTACCTCTTTAAGCATGTGAATGGGAATGATGCGGCAATTATCGCGCTCTCACGCAATATGATGCCGCTCTCGTATGTGATTGCGCCACTCCTCGCTGCACTCGTGCTTACCTTCACGCTCATCCCCTCACTATTTTTTATGCTCGGAGTGGTACTTTTCGTAAGTATACGCTTCGCTCTCTCACTTACAGATACGCGATAAAAAATGAATGACATCCTGATTTTATTTTTTCATTAATTGCGCGAGGGCGCAGTACTCACAGTCAGGATCAGAGCAACTGCGATCCCAAAATGCGAGTGCAGCAATGTCATTGAGTACCACCGTTAATTCCGTCTTTAATATCTCTACATCCTCCGGAGTGATGGTGAAGCGTTCATTTCGGTAACGACCTCTCTCGTCCGGCTCCACAAAAGCAATCTCCCCTTCTTTCATAGTGAATACTCCCTGTCCATCCAAGAGTAGTTTGTAAAATACTAGCTGACGGAAGTAGTTCCCATCCGCGCTCTTTGTCTTACCCAGGAGTTCATTACGCGTCTTATAGTGCCCAGTCTTGTAATCACTCACCAGTACTGTCCCATCCGGTAAAAATGTAAGTCTATCCAATACGCCATTTAGACGGACACTATCTTTCCCATTTAAAGAGAATGGGACACCCCGTACAGCGTACTCCGTGCGCACATCTATGGGAAACACAGCTCGGTGTTCGTGCATATAACCACGCAGTACCACACGCCCTTTAATGAGGAGTTCCTCACGCTCGATAGATAGGATGGGGGACTGCGCTACTACTTCTTCAAAAGTATGCAAGATGCGTGAGATAGAAAGCCTCCCTCCCTTCCCCACACTGTCATACAACTCTTTAAGTGCGGCATGGATGGCGCTCCCGTAGATAAGGTGCTTACTCTTTGCCTCAGGGATGCGCAAGAGATTTACAAAAAAGTATCTCCACGGACAGTTTCTATAATTATTGAGATGTGTCACCGAGAATCCCCGCTCTAAAAAGAGCGTGCGCAGATACTCCCTGTCCGGCACAGGGCGTGCCATCCGTATCGTATGTGAAATGGGAGCCAATGTTTTCTCTTTCTCTTTTTTCAACGAGGATGAAAGAGTAGCGAGACAGCATCCATCCAGTTCAGAAATAAATTGAGTTGGTAAGAGCGCGGTCCCATCCTCCGCTGTATTACCATACGAGAGGAAGGCTCTTTTACGCGCCCGTGTGAGCGCCACATAAAGAAGTCTCCGCTCATCATCCACTCCTATCCTCTCTTGTAGAGCGCTCCCGCGCAGTGGTAAGTCAAAACGCTCGCGCGAGACGCGCCCTCCCACATGCCCATGAAAGACGCGCACAATAAACACATAATCAAACTCAAGACCCTTAGAGCGATGCATAGTCATAAGACGAACACCACGCTTCCCCACACTTTGCTCTGGGATGGAGAGGCCATGATTCTGTATGGCGGTGAGATACTCAAGAAATTCTTTCAGTTTGTGGTTGGGGTATCGCTCCGCGTAACGCTTGAGTTCGGCAAAAAAACTGGAAAGTCTTTCCAGTGTCGTAATTGCTTCAGGAACGGCAGTGAGTACCGCTTCTCGGTAGCCACTTTCGTTAATGAGCCAATCTACACAGGTAGGGAGCGCATGAGTGTGTGCAATCGCATTCATATGTGATAATTTCCGGGAAAAGTGTAACGCCTCATCTGCTTCCTTTTTGCTTAGGGCCGTCAAACGATCCGCATGAGCGAGGACTCTGTAGAGAGGTGTCATGGTATCTGCCGCGTGAGCAATCAGTGTATAACGCACATGAGCAGGAACCCCGGTGAACGAAAGACAGAGGAGCTCCGCCAGACGCTTGTCCTCATCCATGTACTCTGCGCCATATAAGAGGATAAGGAGTTCTTTGAGAGCTGGATCATCCAATACATCCGTGTCTGAGCTAATGAGCGTCTCTATTCCGCGCGCGGCAAGTGCCGATGCAAAGGGTGCCATATCACTATTGTCTCGGTAGAGCACGGCAATCTCCTCCGCAGGAACGCGCCGTGCAATGAGCGCCGTAATCTCTCTCGCAATGTACTCGGGCTCCTCATCACTGCGCGACAAAGAGAGAATGGAGATGGGATCATCTCCTTTTGTCTTTTTTGCCACAAGTTGCACCTTACTCAATCGACTATCTGGGGGCGCGGCCGCGGCAAGTGAATGCGCCGCATCAAGGATTACCTGTGTAGAGCGATAATTATCAGAGAGCTCAATAATTTTTGCAGCAGGAAAGCGCTTGGTGAAGTAGAGAAAGTTATCCAGCGATGCCCCTTGGAATTGATAGATTGCTTGCTTTTCATCACCCACAATAAAGAGGTTTGGACTCTCGTGGAAGCTTCCGAGCAACTCCAGTATGTTATTTTGCGCTTGATTTGCATCTTGATGCTCGTCAGCAAGGATGTAGAGATATTCTTCTTGGAGAGAGAGGAGGAGATTCTTCTCTTCAGAGAGTACGCGCACGACCTCCATAATCATATCGCCATAATCGTAGAGTCGTTCGCGCTTTAAGGTCTCCTCGTACACACGGTAGATCAGTACCAACTCACGGTTGCGTTCATACTTCTTTACTCTGGAACTCCACTCAGAAGCGCGCGTACCCTCTGGCGCACCCTTCTTAAGCACCCGATCCTCTGCACGCAACAGTGTTGCAAAGGCAGAGGGAGAGATATTTTCTCGCTTCAATGTCTCAATTGCTCGTACAATGGAGCTTACATAGTAGAGTGGATTACCAAAAGGTTTGATCGCCTTGAGTCTTCGAGAAAGTACGGCCTGTTCCACAATACGGAGTGAGTCTATACGATCTGCGGTGCGCGATCCAATAATCCGTGGAAAATACTCTGGATAGCGTTTAATGATGGAATTAGCAAAGCCGTGAAAGGTATGCATATGCACACGGTAGGCGGCACTCCCCACAATTTCAGCAAGACGAGCACGCATCGTAGCGACTGCCGACTGAGTAAAGGTGAGCGCAAGAATCGCCTCCGGCCCCACATCCGTCTCTCTAAGAATATTCGCAATACGAAGTGTGAGCACCTGCGTCTTCCCTGTCCCCGGGCCTGCAATCACAATTACAGGCCCCTCGAGAGTGTCTACGGCCTCTTTTTGGCGCGGATTGAGTGCGCTATAAAGTTGAGAGAATGTGCTTTTCTGTATGGACATAGGGTGATAGAATGATTATCTATGATACAAGAAAGCGTCAAAAATGATATGAAGGAGGCAATGAAGCAGAAGGACACGACTAAAGTCACCGCCTTACGGTCACTCCTTGCCGCCTTTACCAACGAGCTCGTCGCCGAGAAAAAAGCACCCGATAGCCCCGTATCGGACGAATTGGCGTTGCGCATTATTAAGCGCGCAGTCAAACAGCATAAAGATTCTATTGCACAGTTCTCCGCAGGTGGACGCACTGACTTGGTAGCACAAGAAGAAAAGGAACTCTCCTACATAGAGCCCTTACTCCCACAAAGTGTAGGGGAAGATGAAATTCGTCGTGTTGCAGAAGTAAAGAAGACGGAACTCGGCGTGAATGACAAAGGTAAAATTGGCATCCTTGTTGGAGCAGTGATAAAGGAGCTCGACGGAAATGCAGATGGGGCAGAGGTTAAAAAAATCGTAGAATCGCTATTTTAATAGCTAACAATAAAACCCGCCCTCAGGGCGGGTTTTATTGTTTGTTGGAGTTAATTACTTGATGAGTGGCATCTGATTATGCGGAGTTCCACCGGTCTCAGTATCCATATAGTGGAAAATGAGTCGGATAGCAATGATTACCGCGAGAATAATTAGAAGGAGTACCAGGAGACCAAAACACGGACTTCCCGTTCCGAGGTCAAATAGAAGACCAAGAGCGGCAAGCGCATTATCTGGTGTGGTGACAGCACTGGTTGTTGATGCCGCCATAAGTGCAGCATATTCATCTGTTGGGATACAGATAGTTGAAGTTGCATTAGGCTTATTAGGCTTAGAATTAGGCTTGGCAACCGCCGCGACCTGCTTCTTTGCAGGAGCCTTCACAACAGTCTTGTCAGGAGCCTTCACAACAGGGGCTGTTCCGGCAACAACAGTAATTTTAAGTTTTGCAGAAACATTTCTATCAACCGTCATTGCATTACTAATGTGTGCATTCACTCCAATCTCGTAGGTCCCCGGCTTGACTCTCGAACCAACAGTAAGAGGAATATTCATAATCGCCATGTCGCCTTCCGGACGATTGCCGATGCGCCAGAGGCGAGGATACAACCATCCACTCCCTGCGGAGCTGGTAAAATCATCGCCGGTGATGACCCACACAGTAGAAGTAGAGATCACTGCTGTCTTTCCGTTGTAAGAGAAACCAGCAGGAAGAGAAGCGATGGAGATCTCAACATTCTGAGCAGTCACTCTGCCGTAGTTACGAATAGAGAGAGAACCGACTGTGTTGGAATTAGCGCGAACTCGGGGGATAGCGCCGTTTTGCGCAACTGAGAGACGAGGATATGAGGAGCTGCCACTTGAACTGCCACCTCCGCCTCCGCCACCTCCACCGCCACGGTTATCATCTTCCTCTTTGAGAAGACAGCCGCTGGTACAATTTGCACC
>CAZNKH010000014.1:0-13204 GCA_964574105.1 uncultured Candidatus Saccharibacteria bacterium
AGGAAACATAAACCCCGATCGGTCCAGTCCCGCCTGTAATAGGTAGGAGCATATCCCAATCTCCATGGAGAACGCGTGTAAACCATTCTTGCTTTGGATAGAGCGGGAGTACAGTTTGATGAAAAAAATTGAGCGCAAAAGTTGCGAGAGAAAAGAGCGTGCCAATAAGTAAGACACTTTTAATATTTTTAGACAGAGGATAGATTAGTGATGCTAGTATCGATCCTGATATCGCAACAAGAGGAATAATGCTAAACATAAGATACTTATCAAGCGCGCCACGAGAAAAATCGAAAAGCACAAAGTAAAACAAAGCTCCAAGGATCAAGTAGATAAGAAAAATACGGAGTGTACGGAATTGTGCTCGTGTTCCAAATAGTAATGGAATCAGTAACAATGGAGAGAGGTACTCCATGGCCTTAATTGTCTGCACAATGACTTGCATACTATTCCGCCCAGAAAAATGTATATATGAGAACGCATGCGCGATCATAGCTCCAAGGGAGAATGTGGGAAATAAGAGTGGGGAGACAAAGAGGATAATGAGAGAGAGTACAACAAACGAGATGATCACATACATAAGCCGCAGTAATTCCTGCCGTCCAACAGAGCGATATATAGTAAGTACATACTCACAAAGAAAAGCACCAAGCACGATAATGAAACTTAACTTCATCATACAACCAGCAAGTAAGGCTAGACAAAATCCAGTAAACCAGTATGCACGGTATGTCCCTTCGGCATGTTTCCACTGTTCATAACAAAAGAATGAAAGGAGAAAAAAGAATGGGAGCAGTGCCCCGTCAGTATCAATCATATGTGATGCAAGCACGCTGTAGAAAGAAATACTATATAGAAAGACAGAGATGAGTGCTGCCTTTTTCCCTGATTTAGCACGCACTATGTAGGCGAGTAAAAAAAGTGATGCGAGAGAAAATATGAGAGGTAGGATGCGCAGGTTATCTCTGCCAACTATTTTCTCGGCTATAGAGTACGATAACTGTGTAAGTGGAGGATGTGCGATTGCGGTACTTTTTACCTCTACTGCATGAATTGTTTTCCACTCATCTTGATGATACGGAAGAGAAAGTCCGGGAAGTCGGACCAGTAGAAAGAATACTGCCAGTATTGCTAGCACAATGTGAAAGCGTTGCGCGTGTGTAATCATACCGTGGCAAAGATTCTATCCGCAAATGTGTGTATACTGTGATGCTTTACCACCCGCTCCCTGAGAGAAGTTCGTAAAGCTACTTGTTGTTCTCTGGAAAGAGTAAGATACCAATGGATGGCGGTGGTGAGATCAGAGAGGGTTTGACCTTGGAGCATCAATTCTGGAGATAGCTCTCCAATAACAGATCGGAACGCCTCATTTGCAGTAACTACAGGTACTCCCGCGGATAGAGCTTCAAGTCCTGCTTTATCTAAACTTCCTGTCGTGCTCATATTAATACAGAGTGTCATGGTGGGGATAATTGCCGCAAGCTCTACCCTCGTCTTTGGTCCAAGAAATGATGCTATTGACTCTAGCCTTTGCTCGCATATAAATCTCTCACATTCACTTAGATATTCATAATCTTGTGGATAAACTGGTTCTCCGATACAAGTAAGCGTTATAGAAATACCTTCTTTATGTAATTGTGCAAGCGCTTGAAGCGCGAGAAGCTGCCCTTTTGAAGCACTGATGCGTCCAACAACAGCCAGTGAAATAGAGGAAGATTCTACCATATCAAGAGGATGAAAAAGTTCTGTATCTATTGCTTGCCCGACGATACGAAGCTTAGATGACTTAAGTCGGCAACCCTCCGGAGTTGAAGTGAGAATGCGATGAGTAAAGAGTGCGGCAAGACGGAGCTTCCAAGTAACCGTCCCATGTGCATACCAGAGAATGATTTGCTTCCCCGTGAGCCTCCACCATAATCCAGCGAGCACAATGTACTCTGGATTCATATGTACAAACACTGCCTCGTACTCATGTCGCAGTCGAAAAATAGTAAGAAAAAATGTGTATATCTTTTGCAGACGAGAAGAACCTTTCTCCTTTCCAAGAGAGTAGACCGGAAATGGTGTATGACTACTCCCCTGCTTCATGCAGATGATTGAGACGATCTTGCAATGCGAGGAAAGCGCCTTCACCCATGAGGGAACAAAGCCTAAGATGCTATCTCCCTCATCCCACACCTGCGTGATGAATAAAAACTTCATTGATTTTTGAAGAAGACACGATAAAACATCAACGACCAAAGCGCAATAAACACACCGATACAGAGCTGCGCGGCAAGATAGTGAAATCCTGTAGTCTCGACGACAAGATAGATGAGATAGGAGTTTAGGAACATATTGAGAGTTCCCAGCGCCACATAGAACACAAACTGAGATCTGATGTGCGAAAGAGTTCCATTCTTGAATGTCCAAAACTTTTGCAGTGCAAAACTCACTACAAAGGCGACAGGGTAGGCAAATGCTGCGGAGTATACATACCAGATACCAAGGAGATCAGTGAAAAAATAGAGAAAACTTAAATTAACGATGGTCGCTGAAGCTCCGGAGATAACATACCTCACCATAAACCATACCTTCTCATTCCGCCGTCCGACAGAAGTCGCTTGAGAAACTTTTTGCCAATCACGAACGATGCGCTCCGCATACACTTCATTATCCTGAAGACACAGTGCGGGAACATGCGGAGCAGAAAGCGCGGAGAGAAGCATATCGGCTATTTTTTGGGCATCTCGAGGGACGATGGTGCGGGGACTTAACTCGCGAGCGATGCCGACATCAGTGGAAACAAGCGGGAGTCCGGAAATGGCCGCTTCAACAAGAGACAATCCGTAACCTTCGTAGCGCGATGTGCAGAGATATACACTCGCCTTCTGATAGTATGGCGCCACCACATTCTGCTGTCCCACAAAAGTTACCAAATGTGCTATTCCTAACTTCATCGCCTCATGCTCAAGTTGTTGTCTCAATGGCCCATCGCCGACAATGGTAAAAGTCGCATCTGGCCTCTTTGTACGCACAAGTGCGAAAGCGCGAAGCGCGAGAGAGATATCTTTTTCAGGGGCGAGGCGAGAGACGGTTACAATATGCAGTCCAGTTTTTTTTAATCGCACATGCAATGTGGCTGGAAGAACAACAGGGATGGGAGAGACCGTCACGCGAGATGCGGCTGTAAGTCTCCGTGAGACTACATCCGCTTTGATTTTTTCCGACACGACGCGCAATCCTTCCGCGTGAGGAATGATTATCCGCGCAATCAGCAAACGGATGCGATTCCCGAGACTAAACCGTGCAAACTCCGGACTAAAAAGATCGGTATGAATCTGGATATGCAAGGGCGCGCGGTGATGGCGAGAGAGGAAGAGTCCGATCAAGCCGAGAAAAAACGGGTCCTGCACTGTTACCACATCTGGCTTCTGTATCCTCTCTCCTAAAATGATAGCGCAGTAGAGACCAGATAAGAATGGGGAGAATTTGATACTACGCACAGAGAGGACCCCCTCATCCCGAGCACCATCAAGAGACCGAGAAAAGACGAGCACAGTAAGATGCTCGCACGAATCAGAATAATGTAGAAGACGACGAAAGAGAGCACTCTCTTGTTCAAGCGCCGAGGCATCACCTGAGATCATCAATACAGAAAGCTTTTTTGAATTATTCATACTGTATAGAATTGCTCAATTAGTTGTGCGATCGTGCTTTGAATGGAGAACTGTGCTGCAGTACTCTCTCCCCCCCGTATGAGATTCTCACGAAGTGTTCTATCAGACTCAATCTCTCGTATACGATCAGCAATGGACTGAATATCGTCTGGCTCAACAAGAAAACCGTTATGTCCATCGGTGATAATTTCCGGAAGGTTTCCAACCCGTGTGGCGATTACTGGTATTCCTAGATATAGAGCCTCGACAACTTGGTAAGAAAAACTTTCAAATGAAGTATTGAGCACAAAGACATCTGCGGTAACAAGCTGTTGAATGAGTTCTGTCTTTGAAAGTTGTCCGGTAAGGACGACACGATCATCAAGTCTTTTGTGGGTAATGATGTCTTGAAGATGTTTTCGATCAGGTCCATCTCCAACGATGATAAGTCTCCATCCAGGAAGTCTTAGCATCATAGAGATGAGGGCAGTAAATCCCTTCCACGGGACCAGACGCCCAGCAGAGAGGATTGTTTTTTTCTGATTACTGATACCATGTTGGATAGTCTCCAGAGGGGCAGTATCAATACCGTTATAAATGGTACACACCCGCCCTCTCGCCTTTGAGTTCATCCACTTGGATACTAATGCATTAAAATACTTACTTGGAGTAATAACAAGATCAGCATGATGTACAACAATTCTTTGAATACGACGAAGTACTTCTACAGAAAATCCGTAGTTCTTTGCTTGAAATTCATCAATTGAATCCTTTACACCGAAACGCTGTACCGACTGCTCCCACGCGTAATCCCCGGGAACCCTAACAATAAATTTTTTTCTAAGAATCTGTGCTGCACAGAGTGCGGGGAAACCAACACTAACCGTATCTTGGGCAAAGATGATATCGGTATTCCATCCCCGTATGAGCGTAGCGAAAAAAAAGGCACAGTGCCGAATAATTCTTGGTAATTTTCTTACCGAACTGAAACGAAGTACGCGTAGAGAAAATCCCATCTCGGGAAGATGAGAAGCTAACAATACTGCATAAGTAGCCGGGCCACCGATCTCAGGTGGATAGAGAGGAGTCACTAAGAGGATTCTTTTTCTTATAGAAAGAGGGTTCTGCGTATGAAAATGCTGTTCGATCAATCGTAGTATCTTCTTAGAGATCCCATCCCACGAGTACTTTTCTTCTACGAGTGCACGAGCATTACGGGTTACTGTATCAACATGTTCCCTATGCGCAGGGTCAATGATGTAACGCACGCAGGCGGCAATAGATTCTGGATTTCTCACTTCTGCAAACCACCCCGTCTCCCCGTCAGTGAGAAAATCGGGGATTCCGCCAACCGGTGTCGCGATGACAGGGAGCCCTGCGGCGAATGCTTCAAGAAAAGAGTTGCCCAAACCTTCAGAGAGAGAGGGACGAACAAATATGTCTGCGTCTGCGAGTATATGAGGAATCTTCTCAGGTACGATAGCCCCGAGGAAAGAAATTCTATTTTGTACTCCTAAGCTTTTTGCAAGCGCCTCTAATGCGTGTCGCTCTATCCCCTCCCCCACCACAGTAAGCTTCACCTGCTCAGGAAGGTGCGCAAGTGCGCGGATAATATCATCTACAGCATTCTTCTTTACCAGTCGTGATGTAGTAATGAGGATAATGTGATTCTTGATATTTGTAGCTTTGTACTTGAAATCTTCTATATTTACTCCATTTGGGATCACAACTGGCTCCACGCGCGCACCCATCTCACGCGCCCACATCCCTAAATATTGTGAAATAACCTGTATTGCATCAGCGCGCTTAAAAATTTCTTTGAAACGCCTCCCCAAGAATCGCGCACGACGCGCAATATGTTCATGCGAATCTCCCTCCTGCAGGGTGAGGAGAAAGGGTATTCGCGGGTGTGCGCGCTTGTATGCGAGTGCGGCAAGGCCTCCGTAACTTGCCATACTGGCCCACACACAATCTGGTTCTTTCCCCTCAAGAGCTCGTTCGCCAATCCACTTTCCAAATAAGAAGAGAAGGAATTTGTCAAAAAGAGGGATACCAAGACCAACACGGATGACATCCGCTCGCCCAATACGCGCTCGTCGTGGGAGCGATGCGGAGAGGCGCGCAGTGATGATGGTTACACGAAACGACTCTGGAAAGCGGTCAGTAATCTCTTTAATCGCAAGCTCTGCCCCGCCAATGTGTGGCAAGTACGCAGTAGTATAGACAAGAATCTGTCGGGCATCTTCCATATTGAGAACACTCTACCCGTTTTCCCGTGGCACCTCAAGCATTTGCTTAAGCTCTACTTCGGGAATTTCTGTGGGAGCATCTGTATGCGGCAAAGGAGCAACTGGCTTCTCTTTCTCTTGTTTGGGAACTGACTTGATAACATCCTGCAGGAAGGACTTCAAATCCTCCCTCCCCTTCGAAGTTGCCTTTGTTGATATACCACGCTTCTCTGATACAAGCGCCTCTAGTGAGACGCTACTCTTTCGATCTCTTGCGGCTTCACGGATAAGTTCCGATCGCGGAGGAGGAGTGGGGCGGGGTTGTGGTGCTCGGGGTCTCAGGGAATGATCTTTTCGCGGATGTTCTACAAACTTTCGCTCCTCCTTGTCTGCCTTCTCAATAGATGAGAGTGCTGTTGAATGCCACTCACCAATTGCGTGTTCCACCTCCTGTCGTGAATGTGCGTAGTGCTGACGAGATGACTCAACAATTCGCTCCTTCAATCCCGCACGCAATCCTTGCATTGCATTCTCTATCGGAGGGAGTGTCTGTGCAGAAAACGGAGGAGAACCGACACCATCTATCATTAGGGTGAGATAGATTTGAGCAAAGCCTAAGTTGACCAGATCTTCTTCAAGAAATTTTGGTGTAAAAATCTTCTCCAATTTTGCTGCGTCAAAAGGACCCACGCGAAAGGCGATGGTTGTGCCTACATTACCAAAGACGGCGCTCTGCACCGTCTCTGGCATCTGGTCAATGTACTGGTGCGCGATGGTGAGATTGAGCTTGTACTTGCGTGCCTCGGCGAGAATATCAGCAAAGGAGTCATTGACAAAGGATTGGAACTCGTCCACATAGAGAAAGAAGGGGGGCAAAGCCTTGAGTTCAGACTCCGAGGCGCTGGCTCTACTCATGGCGGCAAGATAAATCTTGGTGATGAGCATGCCACCCAATAGAAAGGCGTTCTGCTCACCTACACGCCCCTTGGAAAGATTGACAATGAGAATCTTCTTTCCATCCATTACTTCACGAATGTCAAAACTTGACTTGGACTGACCGATGATATTTCTGATGAGTGGATTACTGGTAAACTGTCCGATCTTATTTTTAATCGCATCCCCCGCCTCCTGCATGTAGCGCTCGTTGTATTTAGCAAACTCATCCAACCAGAATGCTTTAACCGAAGGATCCGAGAGGTTCTCTACTACCTTGTCGCGGTAGTGTCTATCAGAGAGCATTCGATTCACGCCAAGGAGGGTAGAGTCAGGATATTCAAGGAGGGCGAGAAGAGTGTTGTTTAAGATGTACTCCATACGCGCACTCCACACATCCGGCCAGATTTTTTTGAACGATGACATAAGTCCGTTGGCCACCAAGTAGCGCTGATCCTTGCCCACATCCTCCATAACATTGAAGGAGATGGGAAAGTCTAAATCATGCGGAGCAAAATAGATGACATCCTTCATTCGCTCCTCGGGAATGTAGTCAAGGAGTTTCTCTGCCGTGCCACCGTGCGGATCGATGAAGCCCATCCCTTCACCATTGACCATATCTTGAATGGCCATGTTTTCAAGGAGTGTTGATTTGCCCATGCCCGTTTTGCCAATCACATAAACATGCTTGGCACGATCGTGATTCTTGATGCCAAAGCGCGTTCGCGCACCGCGAAAGTCGGTCTCGGCAATGTACACCATTCCGGGCTTAAGAAGATCGGACATTACAGATACAGTATAGCACTTCGTGTGCATGCAAAGAAAAAGCCCCGCACAAAAATGTGCGGGGCGGAAAGAATTATAGTCACTCATCCAACAAGGCGCCGCGAGTGTACTTGTTTGAGGGAGCCCAGAGCATCCATGAGTCAAGCCCCGCGTCATAGGTTGCCTTTATTTGTGCGCGTACCATATCTGCCGTGTAATCAGCACCAAGATCAAAGTCCTGTAACCATGGACGAATTTTTTCTGGTGTGGTACTTGCCGCGGCTGCGCGTGCCGTTCCTGCATCTAACACAAATTTTATAAGTTCGTATGGCACTGTGGCAGGCTTTCTCCACCCGTTAAAACCATTCGGGTAGTGCGAGGGATAGATCATCGGCGCCACATAGTCAAAGTACTCCAAGCCATTTTCCAAAATCTGCCCAATGTTCATATCAGAGGTCTCGGTGAGCACCATACCAAAGAGATCCCCCGAGACAGGCACACCAAGTTTCTCCTTGTATTCTGCAATAAAGGCGTAGTAACGGCGCACGGCATCCGCCTTGGTCTCTTCACTCGGTCGATAGTAAGGATAGCTTGCGTCAGATACGGGTCCATCGGAGGGGAAACGGATGTAATCAAAGTTGATTTCGTCAAAGCCGCGATCTGCCGCCTCTTGTGCAACGAGAAGGCTGTAGTCCCAAACCTCGGGAGCTGTGGTATCTAGCCAGGCAATTTTCTTATTGTCTAACCAGATGTCTCCTGTTGAGGCACGCTTCACCGCCAAATCGGGGCGCTTGCGCGCAAGAAAGTCGTCTTGAAAGACGGCGACACGAGCAATCACATAAATGTTCTTCTCATGCAGTTCAGCAATGAGTGCATCAATGTCTTTAATGCGCGACGGGTCAGCCGAGTCATAGCGCGCAAGCGCTGGATTATTGACCGCAAAAGAGATATGCCCCGTATAGTCCTTCACATCAATCATGATGGCATTAATCTCTGTCTCTTCCACCAAGGTAATTAGTTCATCACGCATCGAGGGGGTTCCCGCAACCCAGCTCGACATATAGATTGCCTTTAATGGCTTTGGAGTTTCTATATGTTTTGGCTTTGGTGTGGGGAGCGGGATTGCCGGACTACTACTCGCCAGAGCGAGTCCATCGTCGACCGAGTAGACGAGCGTTGTATTCATCCACGGAGCAACAAAAAAAAGGACTGCAAAGAGCGCAAGCCCTCCAAGAAAAATTAGATATTGGACGAGCGGTTCACTGAGACGCTTCTTCATGCGGTGCTTTTGTCGGGTTTACAATTTCAGAAGCTATCTTTCCTGAATTAGAATCATGAGACCGGGAGGAAGAGCGGCGTTTGGGAGTAGTCTTGTCGTGTCTATGCACACTGTGCCGTGACGGCTCGTAGGGCCAGAGGAGATTAACCGCAATAGCAAGTACCGTAAGACCGCAGATGACAAAAAAGAGATCCTTGATCCCCCGCGGGATACCGGCGTAGGGCATTACTAAAGTGATGAACCCCGCCGTAAAGAGTATCCAGTTTTTCCACGATCGGATTGGCATAGAGGTAGTATACCGGAGAATACACTTTGATTCTAGTATCCAATGAGTTGGATTTCGCTACTTCGATTAATATCAAATTTTTTAGTGATTTGTAGGCTGGTAGTGTTGGTACTACTCGTCACTACAAATTGGTCATAGGTCGTCTTATAAAATTTCTCACCTGCTGTATTCTCTCCTTGGATCACATACTCCACCAAATACGAGCCGCTTTCTGTAGCACCAGAGTATACACCGCCATAGGTACCGGGATGTTCAAGGTCTTCAACAAGCGCAAGTGAGGTCTTTTCACCGTTTGGTGTCACAATGTTTGCAATCACCTGTGCGCCACTAATCGCTACAAAACCTTGAATAGAGACAGACTCACCAACAGTAATAGCAATGGAGACTCCCGCAGCGTTTCTCTCGATATGAGTACTCTGGGTGCTTGTCACCACAATCGGTGCATCGTGCACATCAATGGTGTATGGAACAGAAATACTCGTACTCGGATTCTCTACGGTCACACGATACTCACCGATCGTACTCACTCCTGGAGCAGTAATGGTTATGTGATAACTCCCATCGCTCTTCTTTTGGACTGTGTAGCGCTCTCCTTCTTTTGTATCGGCATTTCCTGTGTATGCTGTTGCAGTGTAGCTCGCCCCCTTCGGATCGGTCACCTTCATCACCATACCAACATTGGGAGTATCAAGAGTAAAGCGAACAGAAGTGGTCTTACCTACAGTAAAGAGCACACTCTCCAAGTCGTGTGGATTAATAGTACCACTCACTGAAGTCTCTAGCGCACGAGTACTTGTTGCCTGCTCCGCGGAATCTTGACGGAGAGAGGGTGGAGTAGAAGAGAGCGTGATCACCGCAAAGTAGCCTGCAATACCAAGGAGTGCTACACCAAGCACCGCAACAATAGGGAGTAGTGCAAATCCACTTGTTCTGCAGAATCTTGACAGAGTAGAATAATCATCCATGTATTAAAGTGTAGCACACATAAAGAAACAGAAACTCCTGTCCGAAGTGAGACTTCGAACAGGAGTGAGGATCAGGGACAAATAGAGCTGACAATGTCCATCACGTTCATAGGTTCGCATCGCCTACATCTGTGCAAGTGTTTTGCCTCCAAGGAGTGTCTCCACAAACGGCCCCGGCCGATCTCCTTCTGCATCCGTGGAACACTCGCAATACCCGTCAAATACTTGCGCGCCTCTAGAAGATCCATCTCTTTCTCCTCTATACACAAAAATCAACCCAGCAATCGTTGGTTATGCTGTATATACTGCACTACAAGAGTATGCATCCGTCGATCTCATCTGTAAGCACTTGACGCTTAACAAGTCTTTTATGGTGCAATTATTTGACGAAATCCGAACTTTTTTTGAATGAAACTGATGGCGCGCCACAAATTATTTTTCAATCCTAATACTTTCTACAATTTCTCGAACAAGTTTAAGAGTAAAGTCAGTATTTTCACCCCTGCGATATTCTTCAAGATCACCAGTATAAACTCCATAAGAGTTTGTCAGCACATCAAACCTCTTATCATCAACATAAAATGCGTACTCTTTTCTAAGACTATTTGTTATTGGCCTTTGACCATAATATCGAATAAGCATTTTAGTGTTACCAACAATAGCAATCTCGCAATACTGTCCACCAAAAGAACATTGAATTTGTCCCGTGTTCCCTTGCGTCAAAATATTCTTTTCTTTCGTCCAGCGTCCCTGTGAAGCTAGCGGCCCCAAACAAGGCCCTTCGCATTCCGCGGCTTCTTTCTCTGCTCGTACTATATCTGTCAATGTATTGACCTCTAAGCGTATCGCATCATTGTTGTCGTTTGGAAATTTCAAGATTCTTGTGTTTGGATCATATTTCGGTACGCCAAAAGCTGATGGATAACTAAAACTTATTCCCAAATCAGCATCCCTAAATACATTTCTATCCTTGAAATAATTTTCATAGATAGAAGCCGCTTTATTTGCATTATAAGTTTGGAGTGAAGCAACTAAAGAATTCACTTCTTTGCTTAATTGAGTAGAATCAAACTCACTAAAAGCGGCTTCGATTAAATCTTTTTCTTTGTGATTTACACAGCCAGAAAGTTTTTTAGATAAGCGATAATCACTACCACCATAATAAAATTGTGTTATGCAAAAACCATTACTTTGAATGTCGGGAACATCAACTTTGAGCGTCAGTGAGCCGTAGATTGAATTTTGCAATCTCCAAGCATAGCTCCTGGAAAGATCAATAGGTGATGTGATATTTGGCCGCGAATCGTTAAGTGGAATCCACCCTCCGTCTTGAGAGACTTTCTTCTGTGAAATATTCAGAAAGGTAGGGATAGAATTACAATCACCAAAATTGTATGCGCCATTCTGTCTAAATATATCCTGACCATTAGCGGATTTTGGTTCTTCTCCACCAGCTAAATATTTTTTCTGCGTCTCGCAAGAAGCTTTAATATCTACCCCCATTGATATACCCTCTTTTTCAAATTACGCCGGATAAAGTCTGTGTTCCGTAAAAGAGACTAATTTTACATTTGGCTGATTTGAAAAAGTAATTTCTCTAAGAATTTGTGTAGAGGAAAAATCATTCTTAATCGTTGCTTTTCCCCAATTTTTCGGCGCATAGAAAGAAATGCCGAGTTCATCATCTTCAAAATTACCAGCTTGCATCTGTGGAGTAGAAGCCTTTGTATTATTTTCTGTGTCGCTGATTGGATTAGCTGTGGGTTGAGTTAGCTTATTTTCAAAAAAATAAATACCGCCAATAATTAAAAATACTAGAACAACAGAACTAATACCAAGCGGTAATTTATTTTTTTGAAAAAAGTTTTGTGGAACTGGTTGTTATTCCATTGGAGTATTTAAATTGTTGATATTATGATGTTACACCAAAATTTAAGAAATATCAAATTCGTAGACGAATTTATTTGTAGCGGCGCGTTTCTGAAAAAATGGCGATGGGAGCGAGGGCGCGGCGAGCCAGTGTTTCCGTTCTCTGCCGTGCTTTGCGCCGCCCACTCCGCCGTTGGTTCAAAACCGACAAGTTCTATTCTGGTGCCGAAGAGAGGACTTGAACCTCCACGAGATTACTCCCACAGCGCTCTGAACGCTGCGTGTCTACCAATTCCACCACTTCGGCATTCATAGAAAGTGTACACCGCAATAGGCATTATAATCAATCATGTGCTATACTGGAGACAGGTCGCTTTTACTGGTTTTAATTTAAACACTATATGAACTGTAAAACATGTGGCGGAGCCACAGCAGGATACAAGTGTGATGTGTGTAGTGAGGAATGCTTGGAACACGACGCCGCACACGCCTGTGGAGCAGACCACTGCGCTCCTAAGTGTGCCGCTTGTAACGAGTCGGAGACTAAGTGCTCTTGTGCGCCATCCGCACCAGCGGATCCTGAGGCGTCCGCAACTCCTGAAGCTCCAGCGGTATAAGAACCGTACAAATGCAACAAATAACCCCGACAAATGCGTCGGGGTTATTTTCGTAGTATAGTGCGAGCTGTTACATCTTGCGCGTTAAAAAATTGTTTAGAAAAATCAATCACCATCTGCGGTTCGTAGTAGGCACAGGAGAACACATCAATGTATGCGGCGTTGGTAGCGTTGGCAAAGTGCCCCGAGACCAGTGAGGTTTCAATTAGCTGAACGAGTGAGTAGCCAGCGATCTCCTCTTTCTCGCCAAAGTGCACAATTATCGGCTCACCAAAGCGCGTCACTTTGATGAGCTTGCAGAGCTCCTCTGTGTATTGCCGAATCTTTTCTGCACTCCGAATGAACTCACCATTACATCCATGCAAGTCAATACTAGTGAGAATGCCCCAGCTCCCTTCGCGATCGTAACGGTGTGATGTAATTATCTCCATCGCGTGTGCATTGTAACAAACACACCCCCCACAGCAATAGTGTAGGATTAAAATTGTTTATAACTGTATCGGTTTGTCCGTATGAGACTTTTCTGTTATAGTTTTCGCGAACACGCAAGTACGATCAGAGCGAGTGTAGTTCAGTGGTAGAACGCTGTCCTGATAAGACAGAGGTCGAAGGTCCGATTCCTTC
>CAZNKH010000015.1:0-6630 GCA_964574105.1 uncultured Candidatus Saccharibacteria bacterium
TTGAAGCAGATTACTCAATCACCAAAAAAGATTCAGAGATTGGTAACGAAGCGGGAACCTCTATTGTGGGTATTGACCCCGAGAGAGAGCAGGCTGTCTCACAATTAGGAGACCTTATTATTGAAGGATCCTATCTCACCCCTAATGACTACGACCAAGTGCTTGTTGGAGCCCTCCTTCTGAAAAAGTACTTAGATATTGACTCGCAATCCTTTCAGGCGCTCGCAAATGTGAATGTGGGAACAAAGATACGAGTCACTGTCAACGGTAACACGCGAGATGTCACAGTAAAAGGGATCATCAGAAGTAAGGCAGATGAGATTGATCGGCGCATTTTCTTTGTAGACAAACAATTACGCCCTATGATTGGGCGTACAGACTATAACGCCGATGAGATTGCAATAAAATTACACGACGATGCAGACCCAGCGGTAGTACGAGATGCAATCCTTGCACAAGGAGTGGGTAATTATGCCCGCGTGCAAACAGCCGAAGATGCGGAACCAAAGTTTGTGAAAGATATGAAGCAGACTTTTGCAATTTTAGGGAATATTATTAGTTCAGTAGGTCTCGTTGTTGCCTCTATCACCATCTTTATTGTTATCTTTATTAATGCAATAACCCGCAAGAAGTATATCGGCATCCTGAAAGGTATCGGTATCAGTGGGAGAGCCATTGAATACTCATACATTTTTCAAGCGGTATTTTACGCAGCAGTAGGGACAGGACTCGGCATCCTCATTGTCTACGGCGTGCTAGAACCCTACTTGCGTGCGCATCCAATTAACTTTCCCTTCTCTAACGGTATTCTTGTGGTAACCGCGCTTGGGACTACGGTCCGCACGATTGTGCTCTTTATCTCTACTATCATTTCTGGGTACATTCCCGCGCGCATTGTTATCTCAGGCAATACTTTAGACGCTATCTTAGGGAGAAAATAATGATTAGCGCAACAAACATAATTAAGAGTTTCCACGATGGGGAAAGCGAGCAAATAGTGCTCCGCGGCATCTCTCTTGAGGTAGATGACGGAGAATTTGTGGCGGTAATGGGACGCTCCGGTGCGGGCAAGTCCACCCTTCTCTACCAACTCTCACTTCTTGACCATCCCACATCAGGATCAATCTCACTGGACGGGATAGAGACCAGTACCTTAAATCATGAGGAGCGGACACGCTTTCGTCTCGAGCGGCTTGGATATGTCTTTCAAGATTATGCAATCATGCCCGACCTTACGGCAGTAGAGAATGTGGCGATCACCGTCATGATGCGCGGGGAGACAAAAAATGCCGCGCTTACAAAGGCGGCTCAGGCCTTAGAGCGTGTCGGATTAGGTACTCGCTTAGACCATCTCCCCTCACAACTCTCCGGTGGAGAGCAGCAGAGAGTATCTATTGCGCGAGCACTTGTTAATAATCCGCGCATCCTCTTTGCTGACGAACCAACTGCTAACTTGGACAGCGAGACGGGCTCACGCGTCATTTCACTCTTTACAGAACTCAACAAGGCAGGACAGACAATCGTGATGGTAACTCACGAGGAGGAGTATGGGGGCTTTGCCGGCCGCGTCATCACTCTCTCTGATGGGCTCATTGTGAGTGACAAAAAAATAAGATAATGTTTTATACCGGTAAAGGAGATAAGGGAGGCCTGCGATCTGGGAAAGGGTAAGCGCATCTCTAAGACAGATATCGCTATAGCTGCAGTTGACGCGCTTGATGAACTCAACTCGTTCTTAGAACTCGTTCGGAATCAGCACATATTAGCACGGGCAAAAAGAGAACTTCTGAATGTTCAAGAAAAGCTCTTCATCATTCAAGCACAGATTGCAGTTATTATGATGGGCAAAGAGTATAAAGCCCCAGAGAAAGAGGCAAAGCCGAACAAGCACTTCATCTCACTTCTCTATGCACTCGCACAAGCCGGGGCTAGACGAGCTAAGAGAAAAGAAACCCGCCCCTCATATGCATAGGGCGGGCTGTTACTGATCATATTCTACAAGGGGGGATCTTTCGGTCTTCAAGTGATCGGGCAAAATCAATGGTAGCCGTATTACATGATATTGATTGAGGAAGTAATTCCTTCAAATCATCGGCAGTAGTATCAAGTACCTCACTGTCCTCTTCGTGTGAAGCAATGAACCCTGAAGCAAAGATGACAATATATCCCTTTATCCAGATTCCGACTGCAACAGCGACGATACAGAGTACCGTTATTGTTACCATACAAACTCCTTTCTTAAGAACATTCCCTCTGTATTGTGCAAAATAGCGCAACTAAGTCAATCTATCGGAATGCCGGGATTCGAACCCGGAGTCACGCGAACCCGAATCGCGTATGTTACCGTTACACCACATTCCGCTCATCCGCCACAGAGAGGCGGATTGTGCCTTATTCTGCTACAAACGGTACTTGAATGTTCGTGCCAGTACTATCAGCAATCGGTCTATCCTTCTTGAAATCAAAGACTTTATCTCCGTCATCGGTATGAAGCATCGCATAATAAGTCCTCCCCTTCTCCGTCTTACGCAATAGCTCAACGGGAACTACACGATGCTCTCCCGCAAAGACGAGTGCCGCGCCAAGCACATTGCCTGGGTTACCGCCAATATCCTCATGCACCACCACCCAGCCCATCTGATTAAGCTCTACTGACGAGATGGTAACGATGTTCCCTGCGCTCTGGTTTTCAACATCAACCGTGTTTTTGCCTGACAACACTACTCCAGAAGTCGTTCGCGCATCTTGAACAGCATCTACGGTGGCTCCATCAACATCTTGGATTCCCTTCTCTACTGTTGAAGTGGCTGTATCATCTTCGTTATCTACTCTTGCTGAAGAGAGAATGAATCCCATATCAACGGCGAGTGCGCCAACAATAAAACCCACCACAAGTCCAATAATGAGAAACTGCAGTGATTTCTTATCCATACGGTTATAGTTAAACTCCTAATAATTCCACACTATCATACCGAGGCGAGATTAAAAAGCAATGGCCCATACTGCTTAAAAGACAATATGGGCCAAGATATTTTTACTCATCCCACGAAAAACCACCCGTGAGAGGTTGAGTAAGGAGAGGTATTATCCCGCCACAACAGCTACATTCTGCAATGATAGGTAATGAGCCAGTCTCATTCAGCTCTCCTGCGTCAATCAGTGTCATTCCTCGTTCTATTTCTACAAGAACACTTCCTTGATTGCGTCTTTGACATAAGACAGACGCGCACCTAAAGCGTACTGCACCTCCAACGCCTACTCCAATTAGATCTGTCATAACCTCTCTCCTTTCTTCTTGTGAAAGAACTAGATAAGTCCTCCGTGAAGGACTACTGCTCATAAAATAATATCTTCCAGACATTCTATTGTAATCACTTTCCCCTGACCGTCCAGTATTACAGAATACGCGTCAACCTGCCATTCAATCTCTTCCCTTATATTTTTATCTAATAGATATGTCTGGATAATACGAGAAAGGCGTTTGCGCTTCCACATGTGGATATTCTCAAGAGCCTCATAGTTTTCAGACTTTCCTGTTACACGTGTAACGGTCTTAACCTCTATAAAATGAATACAGTTACCATATCTACTCACAATATCAAGCTCTCCCCATGGTCTTAAGTAATTCCTATTTAAAATAAGGTGCCCGATAGATGCCAAATAATCAGCTACAGCATTTTCTCCACTATTTCCTATCCTTCTTTTTTTTGTATCAGACATGTTTCTTATGAAACACTTATGATTTCCTATATCAGATGACCTTTGTCCGTGAGAAAATCATTATTTGTAGCCAATTTGATTTTATTATGTCTGTCTTTTATACACAGTATGCACAGACTTATCCACAAAAAGACTGTCTTTTTGTGCGGGCAGGGAGAATCGAACTCCCATATCCTGCTTGGAAGGCAGGTGTTCTACCATTAAACCATGCCCGCTTTCTCTTTTCCTTGTGTCCCCGGCAGGACTCGAACCCGCAACGCATGGTCCGAAGCCATGAATGATATCCATTTCACCACAGGGACAGTGGTAATATCTAGCATAGCATAGCAAATCAAGGAAGAATACAGTACCATAATGTAATGATACAGAAAGAAAATATACCAATTTTGGTTCAGAAAATCACTCACACTCTTGAGGAGAACGGTTTTGAAGCATATATCGTTGGAGGTTGTGTGCGGGACCTCGTTATGGGAAAGGAGCCACACGACTGGGATATCACCACAAAAGCCCGTCCCGATGAGATTATTGCACTTTTTGAAAAAACATTTTATGAAAATACCTACGGTACCGTTACAGTTGTTACTGAGAATGCGGAAGAAGCACTTCAACATATCCAAATTACCCCTTTTAGAGAAGAGGGTGGCTACAGTGACTCTCGACATCCAGATACAGTTACCTTTGGTACTTCTATTGAAGAGGATTTAAGACGGCGAGATTTTACGATGAATGCAATTGCCTATCGACCAGAGTCCGATGTATTTATTGATCCATTTGGTGGTCTAAAGGACATAAAGGACAACTGTATACGGGCGGTAGGAGACCCAATAGAGCGCTTAGAAGAGGACGCACTGCGTAGTATACGAGCAGTCCGCTTTGCGGCCGCTCTCGGCTTTTCTTTAGAAGAAAAAACATCGTCCGCCGTTAAGAAGATGGCTAAAAATATAGAGAAGCTCTCTACTGAACGGATCCGTGATGAATTTGAAAAAATTATCCTCTCTCCAGAACCACAAAAAGGATTATTACTGGCAGAATCTCTTGGCGTGTTACACGAGATAGTGCCAGAGTTGGAAGAAACTATCGGGGTTAAACAGAATGGGGATCATCCGTACCCGGTATGGGAGCATATCCTCAAGGCATTGCAACACTCGGCAGAAAGAAATTTTCCCTTGGAAGTACGCCTTGCGGCCTTATTTCACGATATTGGTAAGCCACGAACGAGAGACTTTTCACGTGAAAAGAATGATTATACCTTTTATGGGCATGATGTGCTTGGAGCACGAATAGTTAAAAAGATATTAACTCGCCTAAAGTTTCCCGTGAAAATAATAGAATCGGTTGAAAAATTAGTGAGAAATCACATGTTTTTTACCGATATAGAGAAGATAACACTCTCAGCTGTTCGCCGAATTGTCCGGAATGTGGGACCAGAACGAGTATGGGATTTAATGAAGGTGCGAGCATGCGACAGGATGGGAATGAATAGGCCAATAGAAGAACCGTATCGTCTACGAAAATATGAGTCTATGATTGAAGAAGCCTTACGAGACCCAACTTCTGTTAAGATGCTTAAAATTGACGGGAAACGAATTATGAATGTTACACGAGAAACACCTGGACCTAAAATAGGATTTATTCTCCATGCACTCTTAGAAGAAGTGTTGGACGACCCAACGCTAAATACTGAAAAATATCTTGAAGCTAAGGCAAAAGACCTTGTAAAACTCAGTGAAGCAGAGTTGAAAAGACGGGGAGAGAGCGGAAAAAACAAAAAAGGGGAGGTAGAAGAAGGAGAGCTTAAAAAAATCAGATCAAAGTATCGGGTAAAATAAAAAACCCTCCCGCTGCGTGTTAGGGAGGGTTGCGTAGGCTATTTGTCTTATAGAACAAGGAGATATTTTGAAATGAGGGTGGAGAACCTCTATTTAGTGTTCTTTGTTTTAAAAGACAAAAAGACCCGTGCGTAAGATCAAATCATATCTGTCCTTTATTGTACTTTGTCCTTTATGCCCGTCAATTGAGTTATCCACAGTTAACTCTTCCGTCCTTTTGCATGAAAATTTTGATGTATCTCTTTAAGGTGCTTATCAGTGACATGAGTATAGATTTGTGTAGTAGAAACAGAGGAGTGTCCGAGCATCATCTGCACCGATCGGATATCTGCGCCATTTTGTAATAAGTCTGTCGCAAATGAGTGACGCAAGATGTGGGGAGTCATTTTTTTACCGATACCTGCCTTGATTGAGTACTGTTTTACAATCCGTTCAATACTCCGTGAGGTAAGGCGTTCACTCTTATTTTTATTAATGGTTGAGAGACTCACAAAGAGCGCGTCCTCCATATCCTTTCTCTTTTTTAGATAGTCACGGAGCGCGTCCTTGGCAGTAGGGGAGAGAAAGACAACTCGGACCTTCTCGCCCTTACCGCGAACAGAGAACTCATCCCGTGAAAGATCAATGCTATCGGTATTGAGCGAACAGAGTTCAGACACACGCAAGCCGGTGGAAAAAAAGAGCTCCAAAATAGCCCGATCGCGAAGACCTTTTGCTTGCGTAGTATCTGGTGCAGATAAGAGACGCTCTAACTCAGTGCCCGAGACAAGGTCAAGATTGCGTGCTGGCATCTTTGCTAGCTCAATAGTATCTGGTGCTAATGAGCTAATCTTTCGCTTAACTAGATAACGGAGAAATGCGCGCAGGGCAATGAGGTGATAGTTTTGAGTATTCCGCTTGAGAGTGCCACCATATTTTTGCCTATTCTCTTGACGGTTCAACCAGAGACGATATGAGCGCACAAGCTCTTCCGTCACCAAAGAAGCATCGGAAATGCCAGTCTGTGTGATAAAACGAGAGAGATAACGATCGTAATTCTCAACGGTTTTAAGGCTCCGACCCTTCTCTATCTCAAGATACT
>CAZNKH010000015.1:6640-12066 GCA_964574105.1 uncultured Candidatus Saccharibacteria bacterium
TCTAAGAACTCCCGTTTAAGATTCGTAATATTGTGCGACATAGCTCCAGTATAAAGACTATAGAAGAACCTTGCAAAGTCTAAAGTTCTATGCTACTATTGCCATATGCTTGCTACTAAGAAGAAGCAAACGATCATCAAAAAAGTACAGGTCCACGACACGGACACTGGCTCTTCCGCTGTGCAGATTGCGCTCTTGACGGAACGGATTGAAGCCCTAGCCAAGCACTTGAAGAAAAACGCGAAGGATAATCACTCCCGCCGCGGTCTCCTCAAGATGGTTGCTGACCGTCGCGTACACCAAAAGTACATAGATAAGCAGTCCAAGAAAGTTAAAACAAAATAATGCCTGTTATTAAGCACAGCGACCAGCGCGTGGGAGTCTTCATAGACACCCAGAACCTTTACCATAGTGCAAAGAATCTCTATAAAGCACGCGTCAACTTTGGTAATATCGTTAAAGATGCAGTAGGAGGTCGGCGCCTCGTCCGTGCACTGGCTTATGTTATTACCACCGAGAGTGGAGAAGAAAAAGGCTTTTTTGAAGCACTCGCCAAGGTAGGGATTGAAACTAAGACAAAGGATTTGCAGGTCTTTGCCGGTGGAGCAAAGAAAGCAGATTGGGATGTTGGATTTGCGGTTGATGTGATTATGTTCGCACCCAAGCTTGATTCTGTCATTTTAGTAACAGGTGACGGGGACTTTATCCCGCTCGTTGAGTACCTCCAGCACACTTTTGGTATACAAGTAGAAATATTTTCGTTTGGTAAGAGCACCTCTGGCAAGCTCCGTGAGGCAGCAGATAGCTTTACCGACCTCTCTGAAAATACTCGCCGCTACCTCATCCCCGTTCGAAACGGAGGTAAATAGGAAGGGTAGACGGACGAGAGAGGAGTGCTATACTCCTTTTATTACTAAGTAGCGGTCTCTAGATAGGTAGGTTCGAAGCGTGAGTTTCGAGTCTAAAATCTGGAGACCATACCGGAGAACCGGTTATACGCATGGAGAAAAAAGAATACTCGATAGAGTTGGGAGGCAAGACCCTAACAGCAACCTTTAGTGATCTCGCCGATCAGGCACAGGGCTCGGTACTCATTAAACTCGGTGAGACCGTTGTCCTTGTTACTGCAGTCATGAGCAAGGATGCCAAGGAAGCGGCAGGATATTTCCCGCTTACCGTTGATTATGAAGAAAAATTTTATGCTACCGGCCTCATTCTAGGGAGCCGATTTATCAAACGGGAAGGAAAACCTTCCGATGAAGCCATCCTCACTGGTCGTGTAGTAGACCGCACCATCCGGCCACTCTTTGAGAGTTACATCAGAAACGAGGTACATGTCGTAGTAACTGTACTCTCCATAGATGAGGAGAATGATCCCGATGTGCTCGGTATCATTGGCGCCTCACTTGCGCTTGGAACATCAGAGATACCCTGGAATGGTCCCGTCTCCGCCATTCGCATTGGTGCAAAAGAAATAGATTCTCCTTTTGTGATAATTCCTGGGTATCCCGAGCGAGAGCAGTGTGCTTTTGATCTCCTCATCTGTGGAAAAAATGGCGCAGTTAATATGATAGAGGCAGAGGCAACAGAGATTCCTGAAACACGAATCAGTGAGGCCTTTGCGCTTGCCATCACCGAACTTAACAAGATTGAAGCGTGGCAGAAGAATATTATCGCCGAGCGAGGAAAAAAGAAACTTTCCATCCCAAAACCCGTTCTTGCACCGGAAATTATCGCACTCTTTAAGAAAGAAATTGAGCCAAAACTTGATTCGGCTATCTTTAGTGGTGCAGGGAAGGATGGTATTCACGCGCTTGAAGAGGAGTGGATGAGACTCATAGGAGAGGAGTTCCCTGATGTGGCAAAAAATGATGTCTTGGATTACTGCACTGGGGCAATTAACAATCATCTCCACACAGAGGCGATTGCAAAACAGCGTCGCGCTGATGAACGAAAAGTTGACGAAGTACGGCCGCTTTTTGCACAAGCAGGAGGACTCTCAAGCATTGTCCACGGTGCAGGATTCTTTTATCGTGGCGGGACGCACATTCTCTCAGTTCTCACTCTCGGAAGTCCTAAGGACTCACAAATAATTGAGGGTATGGAGGTGCGTACTAAAAAGTACTTTATGCACCACTACAACTTCCCTCCATTTTCTTCAGGAGAGACAGGGCGCATGGGAGGCACTAACCGTCGTGCCATTGGTCACGGCGCACTTGCCGAGAAAGCGCTCCGCGCAGTCATCCCATCAAAAGAAACATTTCCTTACAGTATTCGCATCGTATCGGAGTCAATGGCATCAAACGGGTCCACTTCAATGGGGAGTGTTTGTGGGAGCACCTTGGCACTTATGGATGGCGGCGTACCGATTAAAAATCCTGTTGCAGGTATTGCAATGGGAGTTATGATGAATAGTGAGACCAATTATCAGATCCTTACCGATATCCAAGGGCCAGAGGACGAGTTTGGTGACATGGATTTTAAGGTCGCAGGGACTAAGGATGGGGTGACCGCTATCCAACTAGATATTAAAGTGGGAAGCATCCCTCTCACAATCTTGAATGAGGCACTTGATGGGGCAAAAGCCGCGCGACTTCATATCTTAGAGACTATTACCAAAGCAATCCCCGCGCCTCGCGCAGATCTTGCACCTTCCGCACCACGCATCATACAAATCAACATCCCCGTTGAAAGAATTGGAGCGGTTATTGGCTCGGGAGGAAAGGTGATCAACTCAATTATTGAGGATACTGGAGCAGATATTGAGATAGAGGATGACGGAACAGTCTATATTTCCGGTATGGTAGATGCGACAACAAAAGCAAAAGAGATTATTGAGGGAATTACTCATGAGTATCGAGTAGGGGAGCGTTTTGAAGGAGAAGTTATTAAGGTATTAGATTTTGGCATTGTAGTAAAAATTGGGCCAACACAAGAAGGACTCGTTCATATTTCAGAGATTGCACCCTATCGTATTGATACCGTGAATGGATTTTTCTCCATCGGAGAAAAGGTCCCAGTTGCCATTTGTAGTCTTGATCCAGAAAGAGGAAAGCTAAGCCTCTCTATTAAAGATGCCGATCCGGGCTTCGCAGAAAAGAAGGGCTTCACTCGTTCTACCAATATGGGATATAATGGAAATAATAATGGACACTCATCAGAAGAACATAGGGGGAGACATGGCGGCGGCAGACCCGGTAGTTTTGGACGATAAACTAAAAGCGGCTCGTCTTGCATTGGAAGGGCCAGAGCGTGCCGCAAAGAGGGAGAAGCGTGAACACAATGAAGAACTCCATAAAAAGCGTGGGGAGGCAGAGCGGCGTCTAGAAAGTATTAAACAAGAAAAAGAAAAGCTGGAACTCGCATGGATCGCGCTTGATGAGAAGCGTGTCCATATCCGTCAGACGCTTATGCCTCTCCTAGAAGAAGAAAAAAAAATAGAAGCAGAAGAATCCGAATTAGAAGAGAGGGAGCGTATCAATGTAGTTGCGAAAGAGCGACAAGCGATAGAGAAAGAACGCTACGAGGTGCAGAAAAGGCGCCGCGCGGCAGAAGAAAAAAAATGGCAGATCGAAGAATCACTCACTGATACTGAAGAAGAAGTTGATATACACACCAAAGCGTACCAAAAGCTCCTGGACGAAGAGGAACAACTGTACTCCATCCTAGAATCTTTAGATACACCGAAGCCATGATGCCTCTTGATGAACAGCGTCGCAAAGCGGCTCTTGCAATGGCAAGTCCCGAACAGCGAAAGCGTCAATTGGAACGAGAGAGGCGCGAAGCAGAACTACAGTCAGAACGAGAGAGGCAAGCAAAGCAAGCGCAGGCGCTTGAGATAGCACGCCAAAAAAAAGAAGCAGAAGCGCGTATCTTACGAGAGGCAGAAGAACGAGAGCAGAAAGAGAGAGAAAATAGCCGTCTTGAAAAAGCTCGTAGGGCGGAGGAGCAGATCAATATGTTAAAGCGACAAGCTTTGGGCATTAACAAGCTTCGCACTATGAAAAGCGACTTGGAGCGGGCACAGAAAAAAGAAGCAACTTCAGCTTGGGCAGGATCTGGCATACCAGTTGGAGTACCTATACTCAATACTCGTTCACAGAAACGCTATGTGACAGAGGCAGAACCAACACGATCTCATGGGATACTGTGGTGGGTGGTAGTAGGACTTATTGCACTTCTTGCGCTTGGTGGCGGTGCGGCCTACATCATACTCTCATCACAAGAGAGCATCCCAGGAACAGTAAGAAAACCGAGTATCCCGCGCGCGCTCATCACAACAGAACAGACAATTAAGATTGATAGCACAGGAAAAAACCCAGAGAGTCTCCGAAGTGTTGTTGTACAAGAGATTATCACTGAGACACATAAGACAGGTCTCACACGAGCGTACTTTACTTACCAAGCAACGCCAACGTCAAGCCCTATCATCTTAGGCGCAGAAGAATGGCTTAACCGTATGGGAGCATCCGCGCCTGGGCTCTTAGTGCGCTCCCTTGACAGCTCTTTTGATTACGGAGCATATCAACAGGTACCAAATGCCGCGTACATTATCCTATCAAGCAAAGCACCTCAAAATGCCTTCTCTGGTATGCTTCAGTGGGAAGATACAACACTCGCCAAAGATTTGATCCCACTTATAAGCGGGAGTGTGATAGATGAGAGGCTTCTTCGCGGAAACTTTGAAGATGTAGTACTCTCTGGCCTTAATATAGATGCTCGCATCTTACGAGACACTGCAGGGAGCACTCGCCTTATATACACCGTTTTGAGTGCACAGGGCGTTATCATTATTACAAAAGACGAAAAAACCCTTGCCGAGCTCTACCGGAGGGTCATTATACCAAATTAGACAGCCTCTAATGGCTCTGTTACACTGCATCTATGAATACAGACGCGCTAAAAAAGAAACTTCTCGCAGAAAAAGAGAGTTTGGAGTCCGAACTTGGCTACATTGGAGACAAAGATGAGCAGAATCCGGGTAACTATAACGCGAGGCCAGCAGAAACTGACCCGATTGGTTTTCGTGATGAGGTTGCTGACCGACTTGAAGAACTGGATGAACGACTTGCAATTGAGCAACCACTGGAAGCTCGTCTACGAAATGTGATTGAGGCACTGAAACGCATGGACGACGGGAATTACGGAGTCTGTGAGGTCTGTGGAAAAAAGATAGAAGATGATAGGCTCACTGCCAGTCCTTCTGCTCGTACCTGCAAAGCGCATCTCACTTCAGACAAAAACGGTGGATAATAATAAATCTGCTACAATTATGTGATGCTCGCGAAGGTGATGAGTGCGCAGGTAAGCGGACTCTCGGCAGATATTATTGATGTAGAAGTAGATATCTCGCAAGGACTCCACTCTTTCTCTATTGTCGGGCTCCCAGATAAGGCAGTTGAAGAATCCAAAGATAGAATTACTGC
>CAZNKH010000016.1:0-11059 GCA_964574105.1 uncultured Candidatus Saccharibacteria bacterium
CAGCACCAAGTGCAAGCACTGCAACGGTAAGCAATGCAATTTTTTTCATGTCTTAGTAATACTAATAATTAATCCTAATAATTCTAATAAGCCTTTTTAATACCGGATTCTCGCGCGCTTCGACTCGCATACGCGATTCACCTACTTACCAACACGCAGGCGCACCATTACGCCAGCGCGTTAATAACAATTAGAAATGAATTTTGTCATTTACTTGTCAATGTCCAAGACACACCGAGTACGAACTGTTACTGTATTCTGTCAATTATATAGTGAGGGTCACGCTCTCCGCAAAGAGTGCGTGTGGATAACCGCACGTCTCAGTACTGTCAAACTCAAGGGTACCGCACTAAGCCTCAAAAGTCAACTCATTTTTAGACTGTAGCGACTCCAGCGACGCTCCCCTTCTTTCTGTAAAATCTCCCGAGAGACGAGGGAGAGCAGCTCCCGTTGAACAGTCTTCTCACTCACTCCGGGGAAGAGCTTTGAAATGGCTTTAATCCCCGATCCTGGATGGTCTTTGATGTAGGCAATGATACGCTCAGAGCGCTCTGCATCACCATTTTTAAAGAGCTTGTCCTTTATGTCCTTTTGATGTCCTTTATAAGATACCGCTTGAATCTGTGGAGCGGGGATGGTGAACGATGAAAGATAGACTTCCTTTACCTCTGAAAGTGAAGGGATGATCAGTTCTTCACTAATGAGCATGATAAGAGAAGCGTATTCATCGGAGAGGATGTTGAAGTTCATAGACGATCCCACCCGTGTTACTGACGCAGTATCACAGAGAAGCACCATCGTACGGAGAACAGGAGAGATAAGGGAGAGGGCATCTTCTTTTCCCGATTCTGTAAGTGCTTTGAGTGCATACTCTCGCAATTGTTTTTTGAGCGGTTCAGTATCGTTCAAAAAATCACTGACTCGATAGGTGGCAACGGTTAACTTTTCTATTTTTGCACGAATAAAGGAGAGGATGTCGTTTAGTCTTTTACTGTCCCTAACATTGTCCTTAATCATAATTTTTGGGACATCATCTATATGACTGTCTTTAATAGCGATTATATATCGGACGCGCTTGAAGTCAACGCGTGTGCATAACTCCCTGTTATGGCTGTGTTACAATAGATTCACTGCTATGGCACGCAAATCAAAGAAACACGAACCGAAGGACTTGAAGCTACCGGCTCGTAGAATAAGAGAAGAAACTCGGCATGGAATACTTGGGGTACTGGCACTCGTTGCAACGGTGTTTCTTATTCTTGCATTCTTTGAGAAGGCAGGACCAGCAGGAGTGCTTGCCTACTCATTCCTCTCGCATATACTTGGCGGAGGATTTTTAATACTTCCCGTGCTCTGCCTCCTCCTTGCGCTATCCTTCTTTCGTCTCTCCGATCCTTCCGTTGCCTCATGGAGAACAGCCAGTAGCGTTTTTATTTTTGCTTCAGGTCTCGGACTCCTCTACCTTGTGGCAGGGGAATCAGCAGGAGGGATTGTAGGGAGTCTTATTGCCCAGCCACTCGTTAATCTGTTTGAGCGATATGTAACATTTGCCATCCTTTCTGCGGTACTCCTCATTGCCATCTTTCTTATGTTTGAAACATATCTCACCTTAGATTGGAAACTCTTTGGGAGATCTCTGCGGCGGAAAGATGATGAAGATGAGACCGACGAAATGAGCCCTCTCCCCACACCTCTCACCATCATCAGAGAAGAAAAAAGTTCTTCTGGCGTCAGTGAGACAAAAGAAAAAGAAGAAGAGCGATCAATCAAAGTCAACGACGGTTCAGGTGGGGTGGAGCTCGGCGCATTCAGTCGTTTAGTAGGATTTAAGGGAAAGGCAAATGCAGAGGGGTTTACTCCTCCACCCCTTGATCTCTTGGAGGGAGACTCGGGTAAGCCGGGCGTAGGAGACATTAAGGCGAATGCAAACATCATTAAACGGACGCTCGCCAACTTTGGCATTATTGTAGAGATGGACGAGATTTCTATCGGTCCCTCCATTACCCGCTACGCACTCAAGCCCGCAGAGGGAGTAAAGCTCGCGCGTATTGTAGGACTCCAGAACGACCTCTCTTTGGCACTTGCCGCTCACCCCATCCGAATTGAGGCGCCCATCCCGGGAAAGTCTCTTGTGGGTATTGAGATACCGAACACATCAAAAATTAAAGTGGGTATGGCCTCACTCATTGGCGCAAAAGAATTTGCCGAGTCGCACCATCCGCTACTCATCTCTCTGGGACGAGCCATTGCCGGTACCGCACACTTTGCCAATTTTGCAAAAGCTCCCCACCTCCTTGTTGCCGGTGCGACGGGGTCGGGGAAGTCGGTAACGATCCACGCCATTATTACCTCACTCTTGTACCGTAATGCGCCAGACAAGCTTCGCTTCATTATGGTGGATCCAAAGCGCGTCGAGCTCACTGTATACAACAACATTCCACATCTGCTAACCCCAGTAATCACCGATGCAAAAAAAGCGATTATGTCACTCAAGTGGGCAGCAAAAGAGATGGATCGGCGCTACGATATTCTTGAGAAAGAGGCGGTGCGCGATATTGAGTCCTACCACAAAAATGTGGTTGAACCCGCCTATGCCGCAGCATCTTCAGCGGGCAGATCCGCTGAAGATGATTTGCCCGATAGGATGCCTTACATTATGATCGTAATTGACGAGCTCGCCGACATTATGACAACCTATCCCCGCGAGATGGAGGCAGGTATCGTCCGTCTTGCACAGATGTCTCGCGCGGTTGGCATTCACCTCCTCCTCTCCACACAACGACCGAGTGTAGAAATTATTACCGGTCTCATTAAGGCAAACATTCCCTCGCGTATCGCGCTTCAAGTCGCATCACAGATTGACTCTCGCACTATTCTTGATATGGCAGGAGCTGAAAAATTACTCGGCTCTGGTGATATGCTCTACCTCTCGGGAGATATGAGCAAGCCAGTGCGTCTCCAATCCGCATTCATCTCTGAAAAAGAGGTGAAGAATGTGGTCTCGTGGCTCCGTGATCACTACCGCGATGAAATACCGCAAGATATCTCCGTCGGGACGGAGACTGAAAATGGTACGAGCGCAGGAGCGTGGAGCGATAGTGGGATGGACAACGGAGATGACGATGAGCTCTATGAAGAAGCGCGTGAGATAATTATGGAAGCGGGGAAGGCCTCTGCCTCCTACCTTCAACGCCGTCTCAAGGTTGGTTACGCCCGCGCGGCAAGACTCTTAGATATGCTTGAAGAACGCGGAGTCATTGGTCCTGCCGATGGCGCAAAGCCGAGAGAGGTGTACGGAAGGCAAGGAGGAGAAGTGAGTAACGAAGTACTATGATACAGAACCGTTCACTCTGGCTCTCATGGGGATTAGGAACATTGATAGCGCTCATCATTGTTGGCTATGCGGTAAATAGGAGCGCCGCATTTATTGCTGGACCGGTATTGAGCGTAGACTTCCCTACGAACGGTGAGACCTTGGAGAAACCGGTGGTTCTCCTACGCGGATACGCAGAAAATATTGCGAGCCTCACGGTAAATGGCAGAAGAATCTTTACCAATGAGGAAGGAACCTTCCGTGATTCACTCTTACTCCTCCCCGGGTATAATGTCATCACCGTGGTGGCGAAGGATCGTTTTGATCGAGAAACAAAGAAAGTATTACATGTAATCCTGAAATAATATGGCATTCACTAAAAAAGAAAAAGCAGAGAAATCAGGCATCAGTACGATAGAGAATACAATCAAAGCGATACAGAATAAGTACGGTGACGGCGCCATACTAATGCTCGGTGAACGACCAAAGGTAGGCGTAGATGCCATTCCCACAGGATCTCTTTCGCTCGACGATGCGCTCGGTATAGGTGGCGTACCTCGTGGACGCATCATTGAGATTTTTGGACCCGAATCATCCGGTAAAACAACGCTTGCACTCCATATTGTGGCAGAATCACAGAAGAAAGGCGGAGTCTGCGCCTACATTGACGCAGAGCATGCGCTAGATCCCGACTACGCCAAGAAGATTGGTGTAAAGACCGATCAACTCCTTATCTCACAGCCCGACTACGGTGAGCAAGCGTTGGAAATCGCCGAGACCCTCATCCGTTCCGGCTCTGTAGATGTGGTGATAGTTGACTCGGTCGCCGCGCTCACCCCAAAAGATGAAATTGAGGGTGATGTTGGAGCTCAGCATGTGGGTAAACAAGCACGACTGATGTCACAGGCACTCCGCAAGATGACCGCTATCGTGGCACGATCAAAGACAGCGGTGATATTCATTAATCAGATTAGAATGCAGATTGGCGTGATGTTTGGGAATCCAGAAACAACTCCGGGCGGAAAGGCACTCAAGTTCTATTCATCGGTACGCTTGGATGTGCGCCGCCTCGCACAAATTAAGAAAGGGGAAGAAGTGGTAGGTAACCGTACTCGCGTTAAGGTAGTAAAGAATAAGGTGGCTGCACCATTTAAACAAGCGGAGTTTGATATTCTCTACAACGAGGGAATCTCGCCCGAGGGAGAGATTATTGCTCTCGCAGAGAAAATTGGCGCGATTACCAAGAGCGGCGCATCATACTCCGCAGGAGAGACCAAGCTGGGTAAGGGCTACGACGCGACGCGAACTTTCTTGAAAGAGAACCCGAAAATACGAGCTGAGCTCGTAAAGAAGATTAAAATAAGTTTTACTGAAAAGAACCCGTGAGCACCCGGCCGCGCAGGTAGTGTGAGAGATTGCGACCAGCATCGTATACGAGAAAGGGCACAACAATGAGTGTAAGGACAATGAGTGTCTGCGTGGGCGTCTCTGTGTGAAGAAAGGCATCGCGCAAATAGGACGCACTCTTTTCTAACGAGTAGCTGGATACATTGTTGAGCACCGAGCGGTACGAGACAGAGAGACTCAAATGTCCGCAGGCATAGAGAAAAAGCCCAAGTTTGAAAACGAACGGGTGTGTCACGACACGGCATAACCACGAGAGATAGACGCGGCGCATTGTACGCAACATAATGGGATTTGCGGTAGTCATATCAATACTAATTGTATCACAATGCTTCAGCAACGCGACGGAACTCCCTTCTGGCACGCAAGAGGCGCGTCTTGACTGCTGAAGTAGAGATACCCTCAATGCGAGCAATCTCGCGCTGTGGGCGACCATCTATAAAATAATAAGAAAGGATCCGAGAGAAGTGTTCTGGTAGGCGTCGCAAGACTGACGCCACATAATCGGTAAGGCCGTGAGCTGCGTACTCGTCGCGAGGATCAGGGACATCATCATATGAACGCTCATCAAAAGCGCTCTGGGCAGAGAGTCTCCCTGCTCGCTTGAGAGCACGGTACGAGGAGAGTGCGGTATTGGTGAGAATGCGGTAGCTCCACGAGCGAAATGAACCATTTGATACCGCTTGGAAACTCTGCGCGCGGAAATAAATCTTTGCGAAAGTGTCCACCACAACATCATCCACTTCGGGCCGGTCTCCGAGAATCCGCCGTACCTTCCGACGAAAAGCCACTTGGTAGCGAGAAACAATTATTTCAAATGCTCGTGGAGAGATGAGCGATGCGGTGAGCACCACCTCGTCCGGTTCTGCCATAAGCGCTTGGTACTTTTCGTCGGAAAGCATACGGGCTAGATATGATTAAAAGCTCCTTCGACCTTTATTATACGCTAACGCTCCTTGACGAAGAAAGGTCGCATAGGGTACAGTGACTCTCGTATGCTGGATTACAATGAAGTAAAACCGAGAAAGTATGTGGTGATGGAAGGGGAGCCGTATGAAGTGCTCTCATCCCATGTGTTCCGCAAACAGATGAGAAAGCCTGTCAATGCTACGAAGCTCAAGAACTTGATAACCGGCAAAGTAATGGAGTACTCCTTCCATGCGAGTGAAAAAACGGAAGAAGCAGAAATTCTCTCCCGTGAAGTAAAGTATCTTTACTTCAACAGAGGTGAATATTGGTTTTGCGAAAAAGATGACCCTAGCAAGCGTTTCTCACTCTCAGAAGATTTTATTGGTGAAGCGGGCAAGTTTATGAATCTCAACTCCTTAGTGGAGCTCCTCTCGTTCCAAGATCGGAACATTGGCGTCAAACTACCCATTAAGGTTGAACTTAAGGTCAAGGATGCACCACCAGGGATTAAAGGAAATACGGCGCAAGGAGGTACTAAGCTGGTAACCTTAGAGACTGGCGCGACTATTAACGCACCGCTCTTCATAAATGAAGGTGACATTCTGCGTATCAATACCGAGACGGGCGAGTATGTAGAGCGTGTGCAGAAGTAAGTGTCCTCTCCCCTCTTAGGCGTTGATTGACAACTTTGTCAAAAGTTGTTGCTATTTTAATTAGAGCACCGGAGGCGTGGTTGTAGGAGCCGTCGTCGTTGGTGTGTCAGAGGGAGCCACATAGCCATCAGGCTTCCCTATTTGCCCCGTGAAAGGTCGTTTAACATAACATCCATAGGCAAGGATAAGTACGACGACAAAAGCTCCGATAAGCCACTTGGTTGTTGTATTTATTTTCATATACTCCGACTCTACTACTCACTCGTCACGCCGTCAAATTCCGCCTCATTTGCCTCTGCCTCCGCGCGCGTGGCGCGAATGATGCCATCTTTATGGTGTGCTGGTGAGTAGATGGTGTAGAGCTTGAGATCATCAGTCTCTGAAATGTTGATAACATTATGCTCTGCGCCAGCAGGCACCACCACTGCGGCACCATCTTCTACTAGGTACTCATTACCATCAATGAGGCACTTCCCTACTCCCTTCTCAAAGCGGAAAAACTGATCGTTTTCTGGATGTGTTTCTAGGCCAATCTCACCTTTAGGTGGGATGCTCATGAGAACAAGCTGGCTGTGCTTACCTGTGTAAAGCACTTTGCGAAAATTTATATTCTCTATTGTATCCTTCTCAATGTTTGTAGTGAATCCTCTCATATTATATGTATTAGGGCCTACTAATTGACGCAAGTATAACGAAATAACCAGCTCGGAGCAATAAGCTTACGCCGATGCTACATTTTATTTAAAAACAATGATGATACATTAAGACTAATTATGAAAAAAATCTCAACAGTAGTACTTCAGGCAGTCACGATGATTATTGGCCTTGGAGTATTCGCTTTTATGTTGTTGGAGCCGCACTATGAGGGAAGGAATATGGGTGCAACACTCTATCAAGTCTACTTTAATGATCCATTTTTGGCCTATGCATACATTGCATCTATACCGTTTTTTGTAGCGATCTATCAAACATTTATGCTATTGGGGTGCATAGGACGAGGTGAGGTATTCTCCGCACACTCTATAAAAGCTCTGCGGATGATACAGTACTGCGCAAAAACGATGGTCGGCTTTGCCGTCGCGGCAGAAGCGTATCTGTTTATCATCCGTCCCGGTGACGACATTGCGGGAGGCGTCTTCATGGGGCTTTTCATCATCTTTATCTCTGGTCTAAGTGCCATCATAGCGGCGATATTTGAACAGATATTACAGGAAGCAAGAGTGCGCTAGTTTTTTTTCCAATATGAAGCAATCCGATCCCCGTAGACTTTCTTTTGTGGTCAAGATGATGCCCACTCCCTAGTGATCCACTATCCGAAGACACATCATGCGATTTCAGAAAAATTAGAACGAAAAGTCCCGCTACTCCAGCAACGAATCCCACAATACCGCAAACACCATTTGTTTTGTTATTGGCATACTTTTTGTAGTGACTTTTAGCAGCCAAGAGCTTGGAGACATTGCTGACGCGGGATGCCTTCTGGTGCTTGGTCACATACGCGAGTATCACATTGTTGTTTTTTGACCGCTCCTAAATCGTCAATGGTTCCGCCACTTTGTTGTCCGGTTTCTACATTTAGCTCCATAAACTTGATATTGCCAGGACGCAAAAAGACACTGTCGTCAACTCTCCACGGCTTGCAGTTGAATGTAGTGTCCTCGTCAATGCCACCACCATCTTTGGTCGAAAATAACTTACCTCGTTCTTCGGGCTTCACTGCCGACTTAACGCCTTGCGGAAACAGAGAACCCCAGATGTAATTGTATCCATCGTCGCGAATCATGTGAACTTCCATCGGGCCCGCGTTACTCGACTGGATGGTAAAATTTCCGCGAATCTGTGAAGCACCGTTTGCAAGATACACCGTGCCCGAAGAAACATTCGCCCCGTCGTTGTGTTCAAATGTGCATTCAAGATTTTGCCCGCGTGCAAGAAGTGAAGCGAATGTGCCGCTTGCGCTTTCTTCTTCCGCCTGATTATTTTCTGATGTAGAGCCTCCGTCAGGGTTTGGGTTACCGAAATTTGTATATGCTAAATAACCGATGGTGACGACAATAACGGCACCGATCCCAGCAATCAATATTGTATTTTTCATAAAAAATTTTAATATCTGATTAATAATAATCTAATATCTTCGTTACAGTATAATACCAAATGGGCAACATATCAACAGGCATTCATATGTGCATGGAGACTCCCTTTAACAAATCTTCAATAGAAGTGCCGAGAGTTTTGGTAATTCTTGCAACCATTTGAACGCCTGGTTTCTTTACAAGATCGCACCCAATCTTAGCGAGAGAAAAATATTTCAGTTTGACCTCTCATGCCAAATCGTCTTAGTGAAGTCCATTCATTTCCTAATTGGCGGTGTATATTTGAAAAAATCCGAACTGATTTTGTGCGTGATTGGCTCAACGAACGGAGTCTCACTAACCCCCCCCTCGCCCACCTCTCCTTGAAGCGGAAGCGAAAAGGACGATTTCAAGTTTTTCGGAGCGTAACCGCCCGACACTTCAAAAAGAATAGATTGCCACCCATTCGGCTGACAACACCCTGAATCATTGCAAGGCGGGCGTATTTATCGTCTCCAGTTGTAGATTTATTTTCCATATATTGCGACTTGTAGATAACCGATATTTGTTTAGGTTATCTTTAGGCAGTAGGCTCTTACATATGAACAAGTCAAGCGTCGGGATAGGCAAACCCACCAAGCGGGAAGCCGAAATTCTACAATTCGCGCGCGAGTATCGGCAGGAAAGACGAAGTTTCTATTGGCGGAGAGGGAGGGATTCGAACCCTCGAAGGTGTAACCCTTACGCGCTTTCCAAGCGCGCGCACTAGGCCTCTATGCGACCTCTCCCAGTCCTCTGTTATACCACAGGATCCTTTCTTAGTCCCATAAGCGCTTGGATGCGCTCCTCAACCGGCGGATGTGTCATAAAAAGCTTTGTCACCTGCTGTCCACGGAAGGGATTACTGATGTAGAGGTGTGCCGTCGCCTGGTGTGCGCCCTTGAGCTCGCCGGGGTAACTGGATATTTTTTTTAATGCACTCGCAAGCCCTTCAGGATAGCGAGTGAGAAGTGCGCCAGAGGCATCGGCAAGAAATTCGCGTTTGCGAGAGACAGCTAATTGAATGAGCGTTACCGCGAGAGGAGAGAGGAGTGCAAGCACAATCCCTACAAGTACCAAGATGCTACCTGCGCGATTTTCCCTATCTCCACCACCCCACACGGCTCCACGCAAAAATATATCAGCCAAGATGGACACAAAGCCAACCAACACTACCACAATAGTGGAGAGAAGAATATCGCGATTTTTTATGTGAGAGAGCTCGTGGGCAATCACTCCCTCTAACTCACTTCGATCGAGTATTGCAAGGAGACCCTCCGTTACTGCTACCGCTGAATGCTCCTTGTTGCGCCCGGTTGCAAAGGCATTCGGGGCAGCATCCGGAATTACATAAAGCTTAGGCAGAGGGATGCCCGCCGTAATGGCGAGGTTCTCCGTGACGGTGTAGAGGTCCCAGTAGCGCTCCTTATCCGCCGGATGCGCGCCGGAGATTGAGAGGACTATTTTGTCGGAATACCAATACGAGAAAAAGTTCATCACTAGTGCAAAGAGTATAGCTCCATAGAGAATCGATGAGTCGCCATAGACTTGCGCAAAAGAAAATCCAATCCCAATCACCACCAAGAGAAAGATGGCCATCAGGAGCCAGGTCATCCGTACATTATTGTCGTATGATTTGTACATAGTGTTTAACTGGCGCCACCGCCACCTCCTCCTCCGCCACCACCGGCCCCACCTCCTCCCGAAGCGCCACTCCCCGCAGAGGATGAGAAGGCATTTGCAAATGATGATGAAAAGCTAGAGCTAAAGGCACTCGCCGAGAACCCGGCATCGGGGACCCCATTTCCCATACTCCCCGCCACCAGCGCACCATGATACCATGAGGGTGGAGAGACCTGCATCCCATCAAAAGTCTTGGACCACTTCTTTTCAATCCCAAAAATCATGGCATATGGCAGATACTTTTCAAAAAGATCGGGAGTGAGATTCTGAAGTCGGTAACGCTCGGCGGTCTCCATATAGAGTTTAAAACCAAGCAGCTCCTCGAGCAACTCTCTCCCCTCTTGCGAGAGTCGCGCCTCAAAAGGAGCAAAGAAATGAAATACCGCGTAAAATACAGCGAGTGATGCGACAAGCGCGAGTATTTGCGCGAATGAGGAAAAAAGAAATAGTGTGACAATAGCGGCGATAATAATGATTAACTTACCAATTAAGTGCTTCTTCTCTTCTTTTGCAAAATTCACCTCGTACCATGTCTCTTGGTCTGCTCTCTCTTTCACTAAGTCTGGAAGTTCCCGCATCTTTTCTTCAAACTTCACATACTTTATTGTGTTGAAGTGCATACTCGTGAGATCATTGGTACGAAAAACATCTTCATTATTGAGTGAAAAAAGTGTTGTGAGAAATGATTGTTCGTACGCTTCTAATGTCGGGTCAGTAGTATAGTTTCGCTTCTTTCTCACCTCGTACGCAGTCTGCGAAAAAAACCAAGTTTTCTCTTTTTCTTCTATGTCCACATAACCGCGCACTGCGAGATCCACCACCGTCGCAGACCAAGCGGTAGTTGACACCATCTCTTTCATCAAAAGCTCGACCAGCGCGGGACGCAAGCCTCGCGGTGGCTCGTACTGTGGGATGATGGTACCCCGTCCCTTGGGGAGCACTTCTGTACGCACAAAGAAGATGATCCAGTAGAGAATGGAGAGAAG
>CAZNKH010000017.1:0-10877 GCA_964574105.1 uncultured Candidatus Saccharibacteria bacterium
TCTTTTTTAACTAATTTATCTTTTTCTTTTTTTGCATCCTGTATCTCTGTATCCAACTCTCCAAGCGCCTTAGTCACCTCGCTCTTGAGTCCTTGGTAGTTCTTGATGATTGTTGCAAAATCCTCTTCCCTCACACCAAAAATACGATACGGCACACGATTTGCCGTCATAATAAATTGAAGTGCATCTCGTGCTGTTACATCGTCGGGATTGACCATCCCTACTTCAAGGGTTCCGTCTACTATTCCTAGAGGTACAAACTTATAAAAAGAAGCCGAGTCTTCGGGTATATGCTTTAAGACATCAAAGGGAACTTTCTTCCCCTCTAGGTCTTTGATGGGAATTGCGATATCTTCTTCCATTGTGTTAGAAAGTGAAGGCTTCAGGGGGAATGTCATCAGGGTTTTCCGTCTCAGTATCTACTGGCTCTGCAGGGGTGGTAACGGTAGTCTTTTTTGTTGTTACAGTGGTAACAGCCTTCTTAGTTTGTACTGAAGAACCGGTTCCCGATGGCGCAAAGGGGTTATCTCTTCCTACCGTATCAGTACGCAGAGCACGAGTATAATCAACAAAAGAGAGAAGCGCGCCACTTTCCAAAAATTCAGTATCAATAGTGATTGCATTTAGTTCATTTAGTAGCTTAACAAATGGGTCTTGTTCAGCAAGGGTAAGTCCCGTATCAGTAAGCGGCATCCCATTTACATCAACACTAGGTGTTGCTATCCCGGGATCGGTCGCCTCAGGCTTAGTCACATAGTAATATCCATACGCCATTCCAGCGATGACGATGAGGATTATCACGACATTAAGTATTTTGCTCATCATATTATGGTTGGCGATACACATTCGCAGAGACCTTAAACTCGTATATCCCTGCCTTGGCATCCGTTGACGAAAATTCTACCGAGGTGATATCAAAAATCTTCAAGCTTTTTTCAAGCTTCTCTACTAAGGAGAGGAATTGGTTGTAGGTTGCTTTCACGGTAAAAGAGATTGCCACTGGTTCATATCCGGCACGGACGAGTTCTGTTCCAGCTTCTGACGGAATTGTCGCCACATTTGAACTCCCTCCCTCTCTCGTAAGTACACCGACTCCCTTAAGTGGCGTCTTATTTTGCGTTCCAATGTTCTGTACATAGATGATGAGGCGTACCTCATCTATCGTATTGGGAAGTACATTTTCTAGCGCCGCTTTTTGTTCTTCAGTTATCGCGTTGTACTGTGTCTCTAATTCAGAAAGCTTTTGTGCCGACTGCTTTGCTGTCTCAAGTGCGGCATTGAGTACTTTTTTCTCGCCCTGTAATTCAACAATACCCGGGTTGAGAGTGGTGCCGGAACTAATGAGTGGTTGTGTCAGTCCGAAAAAGAGCGCGACGGCAAGGATGATGATAAGGATGGGAAGAAGTAATTTCATTGCATTGTTGTGCTTGCGACTACGGAGAGAGAAGATGGGGCGGCATACTTTGTTAATTCTGGACTAAAAACAAGTAATGCTTTAAAAGTAACCGTTCCCTTATCGTCCTCCGTAAAATCAGAGACTTTATATGATGTGAGGCTAATTCCGACATTCTGCTTATAAATATCTCCCTGCTGGGCAAGAGTATCGTAATCTTTTGCCTTCCCACTCACGCTGACTCCATCCTTACCAAAAGAGAAACTCGCATACTGCACACTACGCACAGTCATCTTTTCTAGACTACGAAACACGGGAAGTAGACTGGAGTGTCCCGAAACAATCGTCTTTGCCAAGACAATCTTCTGTTCCATCCGCTTAATCTTTTCCACCAGGTCCTGTCGCACTTCCGCTTGCGCTTTTTCAAGTGATGCCTTCAATCCGCAGGAAGTTCCTGAACAGGGATCATTTATTTCATTGTAGAGCACACGGTGATACACAAAAGCTCCTAGGTATGATCCCGCAGAAACAAGAAAAATAATTACAGAGACAACGAGTAAAACGCTCACCGAACTCGCACGACGAGAGGGTGTTTCTCTCTGCGGAGCTTTCGGGATAAATGATGTGTGCGTTTCTGGTTGCATGTACTTATTCTATTATGCGTCATTCAGTAATCGTTCTGCAAGCCCAATGGCCACCGCAAACGATGGGCCCGCCTCCGCAAGCACTTGCGACATGTGCTCTGGCGCTGTCAAATGTTCAAATGGTCGCGCAATTGCAACATCAACACCAAGTCTGCGCACTGCAATATCAATAGCGCCTTTGAGTAATGCGCCTCCCCCCAAGAGAAGCGCCTTATCCACAGATCGTTTGTAACGACGTTGATAATTTATCACCACACGATTTGCCTCCGCAAAGATATATTCAATGATCGGCGTTACAGAAATGTTTAGTGTATCCGCTTCTACACCACGCACTGTGGCACTTGCTCGCGCAAGGCCAAACTCGCGTTTAATTTCTTCTGCCTTCGTATAATCAACTCCTAAAGATTTACTGATAGCGACAGTGATATCTTGCGAACCTCTTCCAATGGTGTGAGAGATTCTAACTATCCCATTATCTACAATGGTCATCTTGGTTGCGCTCGCTCCCATGTCAATGACTGCAACCGGCGTACGATTAGAACTGGGAACGACTGAACGCAGAGCACTAAAGGTCTCAATCTCAAAAAATCGAGATTCCAGCTTCATTCCCTGTGCCACAGCAGTATAGAGCGTGATAGTTTCTCGATGAATTGCGGCAAGAAGCACATCTGTCTTCTTGAGTGAGTTCGCAGCAGTAAGTGCGGGATCTTTTGTCTTTGGCAATGTCTTGCCCCCGTCAGCCACGGATGAGAATTCTTGATGATCGCGTGGAATCACCTGCCAATCAAGTGCAACCTCAACAATAGGTATAGGAACATACTTGCGCGCCTCTATAGGAATTGCCTGCGCAAGCTCCTCTGGTGGAAGATCTGGCATCTCCACAACCAAGATGAGGCTAGATTTGAGCGGGATTGAGAACGCTGCAGTGTTTGTGGTGATCCCTGCTTCACGAAAAAGATCGGTGAGAATGGGAATGAGTTTATCTGATGTGAAGGATGAAGTCTGTCCAATAGCAAGATTATTGTATGGGCCAACAGCAAGTTCTCCGTATGTTTCTAGTACTATGTTCCCCTTTCCTCGTCTTAACTGAACAAGCTTTATAGATGAAGATCCTATATCAATCCCCAAAACACTCGTTACCGGCTTTCTTGTGAGCGGTGCTTGCGACAACTTAAAAAAATTTGCGAATGGGTTCGCCATATATGTATGGTATTGCTCGTAGTATACCACGCAGGCTTGTTTCTTTTGTAAGACAATCTACACTTATCCACATGTATTTGGATACAGTATTAAACATCTTACTTCCACGCACTTGTCTTGGCTGTAACATAAAAGGCACTAGCCTCTGTCTTACATGTCTTACGGCACTCCCGCGAGCGACGGGAACAGAGATGATGATGGATGCATTGTACGACTACAACCATCCTCTGCTCCGTCGAGCAGTATGGAGATTAAAGTACTATGGGGACAAGACACTTGCGAATACCTTTGGATTGCAGATGGCCGAAGAGTATTTAGAAGAACATGCGCAACTGATCTCACATCTCTCCTTCGGTTCTCCTATACTCCTTATACCTGCCCCATCCTCACGAAGAAGATATTTTGAACGCGGATATAATCAGGCGGCATTACTGGCGCAAGCGATAGCACAAAGAGAAGAGAGCGTGTGGGAGCTTGCAGATGTCTTATATAAGATAAAGGACAACAAGCGCCAAACGCTTATAAAAGACAGAGATGAGAGAATTAAAAATATGTCCGATATCATTACTGTAAGAGACATATCGCGAGTATATGGCCGTGTTTGTATTATAGTAGACGATGTCATTACTACTGGGGCAACGATGCACGCCTGTATGAATGCACTCACGAGCGCAGGAGCACTCTCCGTCCGTGGCATTGCCATAGCGCATGGAGAAAGACTTTTTAATTAACGATGCCTGTTTGAAAATATTCGAACGGGACTGGTTGACAGGAACCGGAGCGGAAAGGACGATCTCAAGTTTTTCTTTGGCGGCAAATTCTTTTAATGACCGCGGTCAGCATCGCTTGAATCACCGCGAAATATCTCAGGCCTTTCTTCACCGATTATTTGAAGCGTGGCCCACGCGCCCTTATCGAGTCTTGAGAGCGCATGATCGACAATTACATACGTCCCCGGGACGTCCGCCACAAACTCGGTTATAGCCGCGCCGCCAGCAGGAACAATTGTGGTCTGGACGTTCTCAAAATTACTTCCGCCCATCTGTGCTTCGGGGTAGACCGTATCAAAGATTTCTCCGATAAGATGGAATGAAGAAATTAGATTCACACCACCATTACCGACATACATTCGTACCTTTTCGCCCTGTTTTACGGTGAGTTTATCTTTTGAGATTGCACCTGTGCGTCCGTTGAAAAAGATATATTCGGGATTGCCGTCAAGCATCTTTTGCGGATCAAACACCTGCAGTCCTGTCCTGCCCCTTGATCCTGCTGTATAAAATTCGCCCTGCATAATATAGAGTTCTTTATCTACCTTCGGCAATCCTTCTTCCGGCTCAACGAGGATGAGTCCATACATGCCATGAGTCATGTGGTTAGCGACATTTGGATGAGCGCAATGGTACACATAAAGACCCGGATTGAGAGCTTTAAATTTAAAGGTCTTACTTTCACCCGGCGCCACATTGGTAACTACCGCACCGCCACCGGGCCCCGTAACCGCATGAAGGTCTATGGAATGCATGTGCAAACTGGATGGATCATTCTTGAGCGTGAGCGTTACTGTGTCGCCCTCGCGGACACGCAAGAAAGGCCCCGGTACTGTACCATCAAATGTCCAGTAGTTTGCGACGACTCCCGGCGCAATTTCGGCAATAACTTCCTTAGTGGTAATTTCAATCGGCACATTTGCCGGTTCTTTCCGAGTGATTGGTGGAGGAACATCAAGAGGATCTCGAGCGATATCTTTGACACGCTCAAATTTATCTAGGTTACCGAAGAATGAGAAAATATTCTTAAGAGGAAGTGCGGGGCCGTCTGCTGGTCCGTAGGTCTTTAAACCAAACGGAAACTGGAGATTTTTCGGCACACCGACCGGAAACCAGAAAAAGAGCATCACGCCGATAAAGAACGCGCCCAAAAGCAGGGTGTCACGGAGCGAGTGGTGCTTACGCAAGACAATGTACAGGGAAATTATTGCTGCGGCAAAGGCGATAATTAGCCCTCTGCGCCTTGAACAATAAGATAGTGTGCTAGTGACCAAAATCCGGCTAGTATACTCATAACTTTATTTTAACAAATCTTCTATTTGTACACTTAACGCTTTCGCGATTTTCGTTATAACCTGAACACTTGGCTTTTGCACAAAATCTCCCTCAATTTTGGTAAGAGTCGTGTGCTTTACACCGGACTTTCTCACCAAATCGTCATTCCGTAAAGAAAAGCCCGCTTTTGGCTTTACGAATTCAAAACGGCTTGAATTTTCGGCGAAAAACGGCTGGCGAGCCCGCGTAGCGGGCGAGCTAATGGTTTCATTTCCTAACTGGCGGTATTCATTGTACAAAATTCGAACCTTTTTTGAAAACAATCCTGATTCTGCAAGGATTTTTTGGGGAGAATTCAGAACAGACGGCGCTTCGCGCCGACCATATTTTTGGTTCCGAAACCCTTTTTGAAAAATTGCGGTGATGTATTAGCCTTTGCGCGAACCCACTTCGCACGCGCGGAGCGCGTGGTGACTTGAAACTGCCTCGTACGCTCCGATTCTGTGGTGAAGCGAAGGAATGCGCCTCGGACACGCTCGCGGACTCGCGTGTGCAAAAACCAAAAAATTTCCTTGCATTTTCCTCGCGCCTCCTCCCCCCACCCCTCCGCCGCGAAGCGGAAAAAGAAATGGAAAGGAAATTTTTGGTTTTGCTTCGCCGTTTCAGTCTCCGAAAAGAGCAATCTTATTTTAACATTTTTGTTTGCTCTTTTCTCCACCCTCACGGCGACCGAGGCGCACCCATATCCGCGTTTGGTGGTAGCTTCAACATTCGCGAACCACACACAACCGCCTCCGCATAGCCCGCTCGCATTCGCTCGCGCTGGCTGCTTCGGCGTTGTGTGCGTTCGCTCGGTGGCTTCGAGAGAGTTTAATGGTCATTCAAAGAATATGGATTGTGCTCTGGCACAAACAAATCTGTATGTGCTTGCCCCACCCGCCCAGTGCGCGCACAAAACCATCCGCTAACGCGGACGGCTCCCTTGAAAATTAACTCGCCTTAATTTGAAAATTGTACATCCCCATTCCGCACACCCCCTGTATCTTTTCGCCAGATTTTGGTGTCCCTATGTCAATTACTTCCTCGCCAGTCGGTTGCAATATTTTTTGAAAACCCGCCGAGCGAATGACGAGCGATGCGGAGCAATCATATGTGCCGTTTGTTTTTACGATAAGTTTTGTCGGTAGATTCGGCTGTATTACTGATGAGCGGGGAGAATACCCGCCTTGTGCGGTTACAGTGACATACTGAACACCATCTCTAACTTCCACATTTTGAGATTGTGTGACATCGCCACTATCAGAAACGGCGGGTTTTTCAGATACAAAATATAGTGTTCCACCGATGATTGCGATGCTGATGATAATGGAAATAATGGTGTTCTTTTGCATAGAGATTAACTAATAAATTATACATTAAATAACGGATTTATAATTCCAAGACCCGCAAGTCCAGCGAGAAGCGCAAAGACTCCGAGTCCAATAACAACCACTCCAGCCGATTTGAAAAAGAGCGGAGCGTGTTTTGAGTGAGCGAACGATGCAGAACCGAAAGATAATAGGGCGAGCATCGGGAGTGTGCCGAGTGCGAACGCGAGCATGATAAGCATACCTCCGACAAATGACCCGCTCGACAATGCTGCGATTTGCATGGATTGCGTAAACCCGCATGGCAAGAAAAAAGTCCCGACACCAACCAGAAACGGCGCAAGCGTTTGGTGCTCTACTTTACGGAAGAAGTTAAAAATTCCTGATGGAAGCGTGATGGTGCTTTTCTCAAAAACTCCGGCAAGATTGAGTCCAAGCACTATCATCACGATCGAAGCAATAAGTCCAAGAATTGCGCCAAGAGTAAAACTAATACCGATTGCACTTCCTACCGCCCCGAGAACGCCACCAAGAAGCGCGAAACTGATAATTCGTCCTGCGTGAAAAAGAAACATCGGCTTTGTGTCGCTTACATTGTCTTGCGAGACTGTTGCAGAGAGTGAAAGTACCAACCCACCCACAACCGCAAGACAGCTTGATACCGAAGCGACAAGCCCGATTACAAAGCTCGTTATTGGCGTTGCAGTTCCTCCAATGCCAAAGTTGAGGATTCCTGATTTCTGCAATATGAAAAAGAGTGCAAGAAACACAAGACCGATTGGCAGAGCTTGCCAGATAACTCCGCTATCTTTCTTTTCTTTTACTTTTTTCTCAACGGAAAACGAGTAGCCATTGCGCTTCACTTTTTCAGTCAATACTTCTGCAAGTTTATGCTGGCTGTCGTCGAGATTTGTCTCGAATGACACAGTTTCTTGTTTGAGATTAACATTTGCACGCTCAATACCAATTTGTTCATTCAAAATGTCCTCAATGAGGATTTTGCATGAAGCGCAGTGTGTACCGCTGACATGAAGGGTGATTGTTTTCATAGAGATTTTGTTTTAATCCGTAATGAATTTGATACAACCGATACCGACGACATCGCCATGGCAAAACCTGCAAAGACTGGTGAGAGAAGCCATCCGAAAACTGGATAGAAAAGTCCCCCTGCGAGCGGAATGCCGACAATGTTGTAAATAAATGCCCAAAACAAATTTTGTTTTATTCCAGTCATGGTCATTTTGGAAAGTTTAACCGCCTTCACCAGTTTTGAAATATCACCACCGAGAAGCGTTATCCCCGCCGAGTCAATTGCAACATCCGTACCTGTTCCCATGGCGATACCGACATTCGCTTGCGCGAGCGCAGGAGCATCGTTTACACCATCGCCCGCCATGGCGACAATGTTTCCTTTTTCTTGCAATTCTTTTACAATTCGCAATTTATCCTCAGGCATGACTTCAGCGATTACTTCGTCAATACCAACGAGTTTCCCGATATACTCACCTGTGTTTTTGTTGTCGCCCGTGAGCATTACCACCTTTTTGCCGAGTTTATGGAGTGCCTCAACTGTCTCTTTTGCTTCCGCTTTAATTTGATCGGCGACATACACAATCGCAAGAATATTTTGTCTATCCGAAAGAATAACGGGGGTTTTACCTCTGCGAGTTTCTTCTTCAAGATGCTTCGCATCGAAAGAGATACTCAAATCAGAAAGAACTTTTACATTTCCTGCGAAATATTCGGAGCCTTCAATAATTCCTTTTAGACCCTTGCCTTTGATAATCGCAAATTGCTGAAAATTTTTGAGTGTAATATTTTTCTCTTTTGCATAATTCACAATCGCGTGTGCGATAGGGTGTTCCGATTTATTTTCAAGTGTAGCGAGAATAGCGAGTATTTCCTCGTCTGTCTTATTACTCTTGTTTTCAATATTTGTGAGTTCTGGTTTACCTTTCGTGATAGTGCCTGTTTTGTCCACAACAATAACATTTGCTTTGTGCAAGGTTTCAAGTGTCGCCGCATCTTTTACAAGAATTCCATTTCGCGCACCTTTGCCAACACCGACAATAATTGCTGTTGGGGTAGCGAGTCCTAAAGCACAAGGACACGCAATTACGAGTATTCCTACAAACGAAGTGAGCGCAAAGCCGAGAGCTACCGAAAAGCCAAAGACGGGAATACCAAAATAGAGCCATGCACCAAACGCGAGCACTGCAAGTACAAGCACGATAGGGACAAAAACAGACGAGATTTTATCGGCGAGCGCTTGAATCGGCGCCTTGCTTCCTTGCGCCTCCTCAACCATCTTAATGATATGTGCAAGGAGTGTTTCAGAGCCGATTTTAGTTGCTTTGAAATTAAATGTTCCCGTTGTGTTGATTGTTCCCGCAACGACTTGTGCGTCTTTTGCCTTCTCAACAGGAATCGGCTCGCCAGTAAGCATTGACTCGTCAATGAACGATGAACCTTCAACAACAACGCCGTCTACTGGAATTTTTTGCCCGGGCTTTACAACAATAATATCGCCAAGTACAACTCGATCTATTGAAATTTCTAGTTCGGCGCCGTTGCGGATAACAAGCGCGGTTTTTGCTTGAAGCCCGAGCAGTTTTTCAATAGCATCGCCAGTTTTGATTTTTGACTTTGCCTCTAAGTATTTTCCGAGCGCGATAAATGTGATAACGACAATCGTCACATCGTAATAGGTGTATTCAACATTGAGATAGGGAGCGAGGACTTTATCAAAAGCGGAGATAATAAAGCTGTACATAAACGCAACGAGCGTCCCAAGTCCAATGAGCGTGTCCATGTTTGCTTTTCCATAGCGGAAAAAGCGATATACGCCGAGAACATATGGCTTGCCGATGGTGACAAAAATAAATGTTGCGAAAATAGGAAGAAGGTGATGGAAAAACTCGTATAAAGTCTCTGACATTGCGGGGACAGCGTTGTATGTTCCAAGAATTTCCCACGCCATGATAAAAATACTGATACCTGCAAGCGGAAGTGCGGCGAACACGCCGCTACGCATCTCGGAAACTTCTTTCTGTTTCTCTTGCTTTGACTGGTTTATTCCAAGGTGTTCCGCGTGTTCGCTAACATTTTCGGATTCAAGCGAATAGCCAAGTGGTTTTAATCTTTCGTTCAACGCATGATGTGAGGTTTTGGCGGTATCAAAAGTTACTTTCGCCTTTTCTGTGCCGTTGTTTACAGAGATATCCTCCACACCTTCAATTTTCTTTACCGTGCGCTCAATGATGCTCGCGCATGAGGCGCAGTGCATTCCTTTTACTTTGTAAATATGCGTGCTCATAAATTTAATTTGAGAGATTATAGATTTTTAGGAGTTCCTTCACTGCGCCTTCCTTATCCTCGCGCAAGCGATTGTAGGCACAGGTATCAAGGTGTCCTGCGAGCAGCTCCTTTTTTACAGTTCGCAATAGCCCGACCGCGCTATCTGCTTGCTGGATAATTTCGGGACAATACTTGTCCTCCTCAATCATCGCGATTACTTTTTCTAGAGTTCCACGCGCTTGCTTTGCAAGCTTTAAGGACTTTGTCTTTTTTGTTGATAACTTACTGTCTTTGCTCATAACTTTTTGTGATATACTTAACCTATAACCTAGGGTATAGGTAGTATATTATGTTAAAAAGTAATTTGCAAACAATTCTGGCGAAGCAAAACCAAAAATTTCCTTTCCATTTCTTTTTCCGCTTCGCGGCGGAGGGGTGGGGGGAGGAGGCGCGAGGAAAATGCAAGGAAATTTTTTGGTTTTTGCACACGCGAGTCCGCGAGCGTGTCCGAGGCGCATTCCTTCGCTTCACCACAGAATCGGAGCGTACGAGGCAGTTTCAAGTCACCACGCGCTCCGCGCGTGCGAAGTGGGTTCGCGCAAAGGCTAATACATCACCGCAGAAAGAAACTTCCGAATCCGAAAGGTGGGAAGAAGCCCGCGCCGAAGGCGCGGGTGTGGGCAAAAGAGCCCGTCGCTTCGCGACGAATTGGGACGGGACGGGTGCGGCGAACTGGGCGGATTTGTCTCTTGTTTCGTATCTAAAAACTATATGAATATCAAACCAAAATATTTTCTATACGCGCGTAAAAGTACCGAGGATGATGACCGACAAGTGATGTCCATTGAGGCACAGCTTTTTGAACTGCGAGAATTGGCGCGTAAAGAAAATCTTGAAATTCTTGAGGAATTTCAAGAGTCGAAAAGCGCAA
>CAZNKH010000018.1:0-10832 GCA_964574105.1 uncultured Candidatus Saccharibacteria bacterium
CAGACTATCGTCCACGAAAGTCATGGGTACTCTACGCAGTTTCAGCGTTCCTTGCGGCAATTACTCTTGCAACAATCTTTGGATTACATCCGTACAGAAGCTTTTGGTCTAACTTTGAGCGTATGGAAGGATTGGTGACACATCTGCATCTCTTCCTTTATTTTATTGTTGCAAGTAGCGTATTACTGACAGAGAAGATATGGATGTGGCTTCTGCGCACTTCTGTGGGAGCAAGCATTATTATGAGTATGTATGCATTTTCACAGTATGCCGAGCAACTAAAGCAAGGAGCAGTAGGCCGCATTGATGCGAGTTTAGGTAATCCGACATATCTCGCATTCTATATGTACTTTCACATCTGTATTATCGCGTTTCTCTTGCTACGAGAGTGGAAATCGGTAGGGATGCGGATTGTGTATGTATTACTGATGGTACTTGAGTTCTTTGTTTTGTATATGACCGCAACTCGAGGAGCATTACTTGGGCTTATTGTTGCGATTGGAATTACTGCGTTACTGTCACTGATGAAGTATTGGAGCAGTTCGTATGTACGAAAGATTTCTGTGGCGGTACTGATTGGACTTGTTGTTCTCGTTGGTGGGTTTTATCTCATACGGGATGCCTCATTTATTCAAGACAGTATGGTGCTCTCGCGTTTTGCGAGTATCTCTGCCACCGAGACAACAACAGAATCTCGTTTTATTATTTGGGGGATGGCTTTGCGTGGTTTTACAGAGCATCCAATCTTTGGTTGGGGCCCTGAAAACTTTAATATTCTCTTCAATAAGTATTATGAATCCCATCTCTGGCGGCAAGAACCTTGGTTTGATCGTACACACAATGTCTTCTTAGACTGGTTAATTACTGCTGGAGTATTCGGCCTCGCATCTTACCTTGCTCTCTATGTCTCCACACTGGTGTATCTATGGAGAAAAGAGAATGGCGATAGACTCACCATCTTTCCTGCAACAGAGAGTATTCTCTTTACTGGACTCTTGGCAGGATATCTTTTCCAGAATCTTTTTGTCTTTGATAATGTCGTGAGCTACATACTCTTCTTTACTATTATCGCCTATGTGCATTCTCGTGTATCTAGAGAACGAAAACCTCTCAACAGTACCTTTCGTGCACCTCTGCCACTCGTGTGGGGAGTCACCACAATCATGTGTATCACTTTCGTTGCCTCTCTCTATTTCATCTCTGTGCGTCCTGTCTTAGCAAATCAGGCACTTATTCAAGGGATTACCCCACAACAGCCCACTGAAAAGAGTGAAGATTTTGCAAGAATAAGGAATGCTAGATTTATCACATCTCTTGGATACAACACTTTTGGTAAAGGTGAAGCGCGTGAACAGTATGCGCAATTTGCAGGCAGGGTTCTAGTTCATCAGGAGATTTCTCAAAAAACACGAGTGGAGATATTAACTAATGCGGTGAATGAGATGAGAAAGCAGGTTGCCGAATATCCAGATGATGCACGATACCGTATGTTCCTCGGATCCTTGCTTGCAGGCGGAGGAGATGTGCAGGGAGCACTCGCAGAATTTACCAAGGCACGAGGACTTTCTCCTAACAAACAGAGTATTGTGATGGAGCTCGCATCCGTATATGAGCAGATGAAAAATAGTACTGAAAGCGAAAAGCTAATAAAAGAGGCATACACTCTTGATCCTACAAATCCGTCAGTTGCAAGAACCTATGCCTTATTGTTTTTATTGAGAGGAGATAAGGCAATGGCAGAGAAGATCCTTATTCCGATTTACGGGGACATTGCCGCTCCGGATGCACGCTTCATTAATTATTTTTTAGAGAAAGGAGATAATCAACACCTCATTCTTTCTTTTAAGCGATATACAGAGGAAAATGCATCCGATGTGCAGTTACAATTTTCTCTTGCGGCGGCCTATTTCCAAGTGGGAGACAAGACTAGCTCTATTACACAACTTGAAAATATTGGTAAAAGATTCCCTACCTACGCGACGCAAACACAAACGCTCATTGGTGAAATTAAGGCAGGGCGTAATCCACTACAACAATAATTCACTTGATTTTTTTGAGAGTACTGTTATTATTCTCTCTGTGAGTGCTTCCGTTCGCTTCGGCGAAGCGGATGCGCAACGAATATCTGCGAAAAACCCGTCCGCATATCTGCGAAACGGGTTTTTCGTTTTCCTTCTTCTAGCACTTTGCGAAGTTTGTTATACTTAATTGTCCGTATATCCGCGGCTGGTGACAGCACTCACATAAGATATTTGTTGGAGTTCGCATTCACCGGCCACGAATGTACAGAAAAAGTTTTTTGAAAAAATAAAAATAGAAATAAAAAAACTTTAGTTATCCACATAAATCGCGCGAATTTTCTGTAGCATATTTTTTTTACACTATAATAATATAAGCGTGAGCGGGAGTGGTCGAACCGCATCCATCCCTTACTAACAAAACTCAAACGACTCACATGGCAAAGAAAAAGAAAGCAACAAAAGCAAAGAAGACAACAAAGAAAGTTGCTAAGAAAAAGAGCACAAAGCGCTCAAAGAAGAGGTAGTTTATTTTCTACCACTACAATAAAATCTCCGTTCGCCTTGGCGAAGGGAGATTTTATTTTTTGTACGAGAGATGCTAGAATGTCAAGCCATGTCATGGATAACTAAATTATTTGGGAATAAATCAAGCCGTACGATAGATACTCTTGCTCCACTTATTGCTGGGATTAATGCATTAGAAGCCGAGTATCGTCTCCTTTCTCCTGACGAATTAGTCGGAAAGACATCTCTGCTTAGGGAGGAACTCACAAAAGGAACACCACTCGATGATCTTCTCATCCAAGCTTTTGCACTTGTACGCGAAGCAAGTAGACGCACACTCAAACAACGGCATTTTGATGTGCAATTGATGGGCGGCATCGTGATGCATCGTGGTGGCATTGCAGAGATGAAGACGGGAGAGGGAAAGACGCTCGTTGCAACGCTCCCCGCGTACTTAAACGCGCTTATGGGGAAGGGAGTACACATTGTAACAGTGAATGATTATCTTGCGCGTCGTGACGCGGTATGGATGGGACAGATTTATAACGCACTTGGCCTCTCGGTTGGTGTGATTACACAGATCGGAGCGTATCAGTACAGTGCGCGTCCAGATGCGGACGATACAACACGAGATGAACAAGGCGCATATCATATAGAGCACGAGTTTCTCTCCCCCTGTTCCAAACGAGAAGCCTATGCTTGTGACATTACCTATGGTACGAATAACGAGTACGGATTTGATTATCTGCGTGACAACATCGCTTCCCGTCCCGAGGATCTGACACAGCGAGAGTATGCTTACGCTATTGTTGACGAGATTGACTCTATTCTTATTGATGAGGCGAGGACTCCGCTAATTATCTCTGCTCCTGCGGCAGAATCTGAATCACTTTATCAAACATTTGCACACATCGCCCGTACGCTGGTGTCTGGAGAAGACTATACGGTAGATGAAAAAGCGAAAGCAATCTTTGTGACGGAGCAAGGTATCTCTCGTGCAGAAAAATTGCTCGGTATAGACAACATGTATACCGAACATGGAGTGAAGTATGTACACCATCTTGAAACTGCTGTCCGTGCCAAGGCACTCTTTGAGCGTGATCGGGAGTATGTGGTGAAAGATGGAGCGATAGTGATTGTGGATGAGTTTACAGGACGGCTCCAACCTGGGCGGCGTTGGTCGGAGGGGCTTCATCAAGCGATTGAAGCAAAAGAAGAAGTGCCAATTCAACGAGAAAGCAGAACTGTTGCCTCTATTACCTTCCAAAATTATTTCAGAATGTACGGGAAGCTCTCTGGCATGACCGGTACTGCTGCAACAAGCGCAGAAGAGTTCCGAAAGGTGTATGGACTGGATGTAGTTTCTATTCCCTCAAACACAGAGAGTAAGCGCATTGATCTACCTGATCAGATCTTTAAGAATGAGCGCGGTAAGATTATCGCATTGGTTCGCCGGGTGCGTGAACTTCACGAGAAGGAACAACCAGTCTTGGTCGGTTCAATTTCTATTGAAAAGAACGAAATAATCTCTGCGTACTTAACAAAAGAAGGCATCCCGCATCAGGTACTTAATGCAAAGAATCATGAACGAGAGGGAGAGATTATCGCCGATGCGGGGAGAAAGGGGAGTGTGGTGATTGCTACCAACATGGCAGGCCGTGGTGTGGATATTAAATTAGGAGGCGCACTCGCGACTCACACGGAACATGACGCAGTGAAAGAGCTCGGTGGACTCTTCGTACTCGGTACCGAACGACATGAGGCGCGGCGCATCGATAATCAGTTGCGGGGTCGTGCGGGGCGTCAGGGTGATCCGGGAGCGACACAATTTTTTGTTTCCATGGAAGATGATCTTGCTCGCGTGTTTGGACCTGGACGGGATCGTATTAAGGCAATTTACGATCGTTTTGGCGTGGCGGAAGACGAGCCGATGGAGGCGCGTATGATTAGTAAAATAATTGAAAATGCGCAGGATAAGATTGAAGGACTCAACTTTGACGCACGCAAGCATGTGTTGGAGTACGACGATGTGATGAACCATCAGCGTACCGTGATGTATGAACGACGGCGCAGACTCTTGGTTGGTGATCAAGGGTATCTCCTTGAATTTGTTAATCGGCTCAAAGATCACGCGAGCACTACCGGGGAGGCGATGAAGGTGAGCACGCTGGTTGAAGAAAAGGAGAAAGAGCTGGGGAAAGATGTGTTCTTACAGGCAGTGCGACAACTTGCCTTAGAAACCCTGGATACCTTGTGGATGGAGCATCTAGAGGCGATGGATTACCTGCGAGGATCGGTGTCGCTCCGCGCCTACGGTCAGCGTGATCCATTGGTGGAATATAAGAGAGAGGGCTTGCGACTCTATAAGGATTTGGAGTTCTCACTTTTTGATACTATTCTTAAACATCTCTCACATCTCGCTCCTGTACAGCAAGCCTTTACTCCCGTGATTGATCTCTCGCAAATTAGAGAAGGTGGTCCTGTTTCGTCCGTTACTCCTTCACAATCAGTGAGCAATGAGCCAAAAATTGGCCGCAACGACCCCTGTCCATGTGGCTCTGGAAAAAAATATAAAAAGTGTCATGGGAAATAAGTTGATGTAGTAATTGCCTTTATTAATATAATCTGTATACTGTTGTTATGAATACAGAAAAAACTAATCTACTAATTCCTGCGGCTATTATTATTGCAGGTGCACTCATCGCGATAGGTATCTTCTTTGGTAGCTCACGAGGCTCTTCGGGGACGATCCCAGACGGAGCTGATCAGCCCAACATCCTTGACCTTATTAAGAATGTTGCACCAATTAGTAACACAGACCATATTCAAGGTGATGCAAAAGCTCTTGTTACGGTAATAGAGTTTTCTGATTTAGAATGCCCATTCTGTAAGACATTTCATCAGACAATGCAGTCGCTCATGGATGAGTACGGATCTGATGGAAAAATCCGCTGGGTCTATCGCCACTTCCCGCTCGTAGGCCTTCATCCAAAAGCAACAAAAGAAGCTGAAGCGGCAGAATGTGCCGGAGAATTGGGAGGCAACGAGATATTCTGGAAGTATATTACCAAGGTGTTTGAGATAACTCCATCAAATGATGGACTTGATCCGGCAGAACTCCCAAAGATTGCTGTCTCACTCGGCTTGGATAAGGCTAAATTTGAAACTTGTCTCGCAAGCGGTAAGCATATTGCGCGAATAGAGGCACAATCGCAAGATGCACAAAACTCTGGTGGTAATGGGACCCCGTTCACTATTATCATTACTGCAAAAGGAGACTATATTCCTGTTGGTGGTGCGGTACCACTTGCAGAGATGAAGCAAAAGATCGACGCCGCGCTCAAGAAATAAGAAGAGAAGAAAGTGTCCCCAGTGTCCACAGTCACTGGGGCATTTTTTATTCCAATAAACGATATAATAAGAATATGGATGAAAACCGGCAAACCGGGGGTTTCTTGCGTACCGGCACTATTCCTCTTGCTCGTATTCCTGATCCTTCTATCCCCCAAGCCGCGAGCCATTATCCGTTGGAGATCTATCAGCGGCGGCCGCTCATTCGACATGAAAAAAAATTACCACAGTATATTGCAACTGCCCTTACGGTGTATGCCTTTTTTGTGCTTGGTATGAGTGGCACATGGCGTTCTGGCGTACTCGGTATCACACTTGCGCTAGAACGGAGTACCTATTCAGCATTACAGTATGCCGCCCTCTCCGGAGAGCGTATCCACAGCACGGCACTTTCTGCCTCACTTCATGTTGGAACACAGACCGCCTCATTTCTTGATGTTCCACTCTCCGTACTCCGTACGCTGTGGGATATAATTTCATCGTTTATCAGCATGAGTTTTGGTTTGATACAAAACAACTGGAAAAGTTTTGTATCTGGTGATTCAGCCGCAGAACAACTGTCTCCGCTCGATCGTGAAGCACTCAAGGCTGAACTGAAGGAAGAACTCTTGCGCGAGATGACCGCATCCAGTACCGGCCAGCGACAAGGAGTAGTGGTAACAAAGAGTAGTGGCGATCCAACGACTGACGCTGTCACTGTAAAAAATATTCAAGAAGCATTCTCTGATGAAGTGACTGTTGAACTAGACGCATCAGGTGCCTCTGGGGTTATCCGTCCGGTATTCTTAAGTGGAAAAACTCAAGAATATCTCTACATTATGGTCCCACTTGAACGATAATATGCCTATTCTCCGCACACTACTCGTCTTCTTTCTCCTTATGCCCATTAGCGCTTTTGCTGCGGTAACTGTTTCCCCTGCAAAAGTTGAGGTACTCATTGATCCCGGAGAACGGCAATCATTTCTTGTAACTGTCTACAACACCTCTGACCAAGCGGTGACCATACGCGCTTCTCTCAAGGCAGTGAACACTACTGAGACTGGACTTTCTATAGAAGGCACTAATTTTGCCGAGGCACGCCCAGTTCCTCCGTTTATTGAGGTGCCAGAGCCGGTACTGGTTCTTGCTCCTCACGCAGAGGGGCGCATCCCGCTCGTCTTTGCACCCCAAGCGAGCACGAAGCCTGGCGGTCTTGCAACGATACTTCTCTTGACGCATGAACGGAGTAGGGAAAAAAGTGCGCAAGCACAGATTATTTCTCGCGTTGCTGTCCCCGTACTCATTACCATCACGGGAGACTTGCGTCCTGCTGGGGCGCTTAGTTTCTTTAACACGGCTAATCATCGTTTGATTACAGCTTCACGAAAACTGACATTCATCATGCGCTTTCACAATCAAGGTACGGTGAACCTTAATCCTTACGGTATTCTGAGTATCCGCTCATTCTTTGGTCGCGTCCGAGCACAGTACCGTGTTGACCCGTGGTATGTACTCTCCAATTCAGAGCGCACACGAGAATTTACACTGATGATCCCACGGATCCCTGGACTCTACCGAGTGACGCTCGAGCTCAATCGCGGATATCAAAATATTGTTGATACTCGTACCCTATGGATTATGTACGCCCCGTGGTGGCTCGAAATTCTTGCGCTCCTAGCACTTTCAGGGTTGGTTTTTGCTAAAATTAAACATTCACGCCTATGAGGAGTTCTAGATACACGAAGCACATAATTTTCTTGGGGGTAAGTATTTGTCCCCTCGTACTCTCTGCGTATGTATCGTCAAGTACGAGCTACCGTATGGAGTTTGACAGCATCAACCTTGGTGGTGGTCTTGGAAATTCTGCATCGTACAAGACAGAGAGTACTCTGGGTGAGATAGCTACCGGAGACTCAAACTCTTCAACATACTATCTCCATGCGGGATATCAGCAAATGAATGTCTCAAGTATCACTCTCTCTTCTCCCGACGATCTCACTCTCCCTGCAATCAATGGCCTTTACGGAGCTGCAACGAGTGGCGACATTGAATGGCATGTGAAGACCGATAACCCTGCCGGCTACTCTTTCTCTCTAAAAGCGAATGGATCTCCCGCTCTCTCATCTTCTTCCGGTGATTTTGATGATTACAGTCCTAGCGCGAGTATCCCAGATTACGCGTGGACTGTGCCGGCGGGCACTTCGGCATTTGGGTACAGTGTAGGTGGAGCTGATACCGCAACTCGTTTTCTAGATAATGGAGTGAGTTGCAATCAGACTGGGGGAGCAGCGAATGCAAATACCTGCTGGGATGGTTTCTCTACTAACAATGTTACTGTCGCCAGTGCCGCAAGCGCCAACAGCCCCGTTGGTGCAACCACGACGGTCACGGTGAAGGCTGAAGTAGGAGCAAGTGCAAATCAAGCCGCAGGTACTTACACCGCAACTATTATTGCAACTGCTACGGTACTCTAACTATGCCAAGAACTATTCGCTTACTCGTTCTTTGCACACTCGTCGTAACAGGTAGTGGTATTGCATTCTTTGCGCGCGCAGTGACTGATTCGGTGGATGTCTCTCTCACCGTCATCGCATCGTGTAATAATGACGGAGTGTGTAGTGGTAACGAGACGATAAGTAATTGCGAGAGTGATTGCAGAAAAGATCCTCCTGTTATTGGCGATAGGGATAGGATTTGTATCGACCGAACGGCACTCAACTACGGTGCCCCGGGAGCTTGTACCTACGCAGTACGAGGATGTATGGATAAAAGCGCCCTCAATTACCAGAGTACCGCAACACAGGAAGATGGATCATGCCGGTTTACTTTTGGTGTTGAAAATTTTATTGCAGAGGGTGACAGCACAACAAAGACGGCGTCTCTCTCGTGGAATAATCCTCACAATCGTGCAGGCTTTACCTTTGATCGAGTGCGTATCATCCGTACCCAAACGCTCCCATCCGGTCCATCAGATGGCGTGCTTGTATATGAAGGAAGAGGTACTACTGCGCGCGATGAGGGATTAACACTTGATACTCGCTATTACTACGCAGCCTATGTGTACAGCCGTGCAGAGGATCTTTCTTCACCGGCTATTATAAGCGTACTACTTCAGAGTGAGAAAGAGGAGAATGAGGAAGATAAGAAAGATATTGTGCCGACAGATGTGTTTGAGACCTTCCCCACTATCCCCGGAGGCCCGGTTCCTCCTCCATTTACTATTGAGGTAATCCAAGGGAGCATTGTAAAATTATTTGGAGATAATGTTAAGGTACGAAGTGATACGCCGGTGACTTTCTCAATAGACTCTGCACGCCTGCCTGAAGTGCTGAAGACAATTGGCGTGACCATCCATAATGCTGAACATACTGAACAAACATCATCGTTTATTCTCCACATAGACCGTGCGACAAAGAGCTATCGTGCGATGATTGGAACTCTTACCGCCCCGGGCCGTTATCCAGTAACTGTGCATGTATTTGATTATGAAAATCGTCGTCTCCAAAAGATAGACGGATACCTCGTAGTGAGCACGAGTACGGTTCCCTTAGCGCTTCGTGTCGCAACGACAATAGCAGTACCATTTGTCGTAACAGCAGGTGCAGTAACAGGACTTGCACAGGGATTCTTTGTTGTGTCTCATGTGCAATCATTCTATGACCTCTATCTACTCTTGCTCCGCTTAATTGGCGCGATATCTGGGGTCTTTGGTCTCCGTCGTCGCCGTATGCCGTGGGGGACAGTCTATGATGCAGTTACCAAACGGCCTCTTGACCCTGCCTATGTCTCCGCACTTCGTTGGGGTAAGGAGTACAAGAGCGTGATTACCGACATTGATGGTCGTTTTGGATTCTTACTCCCTCCTGGTATCTACGCTCTCTCTGCGAACAAGACACACTACCAATTCCCCTCTACGCGTCTCCGTGGACGGAGTGAAGATGAGTTTTACGATAAGCTTTACTTTGGAGAAGAGATTGTGGTGGGGGAAGGAGAGCTCGTGAGTAAAAACATCCCGATGGATCCGATTGGATTTGACTGGAATGAATTTGTGAAAAATAAATCTAACTTCGTCAAGTATCACTCGCATCGAGAACAGCTTCGCTCACGCATTTTTAATACATTCTATATTCTTGGATTTTCTGTTGCGTGCATTACACTCATCGTCAGTCCTGCGTGGTTTAATGTGGTGGTTGTTGCTATCTATTGCAGTATCCTCGGATCTACACTCTATTGGCGGGAGCGGCACAAGGTTATTACTGTTAGAAATAGTCAGACGGGGGAGCCGGTTCCCTTTGCAATTATCCGATTCAGTATCCCCGGTGTTACAGATACTGTTGCTAAAGTGGTGAGTGACGAATTGGGACGCTTTTACCAATTACTGCGTCCTGGTGATTACACGATAAGTGTTGAAGAACCGCAAGAGGATGGAAGTTATAAAAAAGTGTTCACTTCAGAAGTCATTCATATGCCTACGGGAATGCTGTTGAATGATCTGGAATTTGTTCCAAATAGCGCATAGTTTTTCTCTCTTTTTTATCCACCATTCTCGTATACAAAGGCGCATTTTTGAGTGCTAAAAATGTTATACTTTTTATTGTAACAACATGAATCACAGGCAACGCACGCACTGGCAATTTGTTGCGTGGGTAGTAGTTGCAAGTGTTCTGGTTGGCTTCTTTGTTGTGCCTGTTTTTGCAGCTCCTAACACACAAATTAATTATCAAGGCAAGCTTACCAATGCAAGTAATGTAGCAGTGGCTAACGGTACCTACACAATCCGTTTCCGCATATATGATGCAGCCTCTGGAGGTACTATCTATTTTGACGAAACACACTCGGTTACGGTAAGCAATGGTCTCTTTTCCACTCTTCTGGGAAGTGCCGGATCATCAACCGCAGTTGTAGATTGGAGCCAGTCTGCCCTCTACCTCGGTGTTGAAGTAAATGGTGATGGAGAAATGCTCCCGCGCAAACGCC
>CAZNKH010000019.1:0-10723 GCA_964574105.1 uncultured Candidatus Saccharibacteria bacterium
ATAGGATTACAGCCGCAATAAAAAACTCCGGCTTCAAATCGCCGCAAAAAGGGAATTTAAAGGTGATTGTCTCCCTCTCACCTGCAGACATTAAGAAAGAAGGGTCTTCTTTTGATCTTGCAATTGCCATCGCACATCTCCTAGCAACACGAGAGCTCTCTTTCAATCCGAAAGAGAAGCTCTTTTTAGGTGAACTCGCATTAGATGGAACACTGCGTCCTTTGCGTGGCGCGCTTATGATGGCACAAAAGGCAAAGAGTTCCGGATTCAGCGAGCTCTATCTCCCACACGAGAATGCTCGTGAAGCATCCCTCGTGGAAGGGGTGCGGATATTTCCCGTGCGTACGCTCAAACAGTTAATTGGGCATCTTTCGTCATTTACTGAAGATGGTAGTAAGCCACTCGGCATTGTTCCGCAAGAGAAGACGGAGATTATTTTTGAGTCATCATCGTACCTCACTGACTTTGCAGATGTAAAAGGACAAGAAAGTGCCAAGCGCGGACTTGAGATTGCAGCAGCGGGAGGGCACAACATCGCAATGTCTGGCCCACCGGGAACAGGGAAAACTATGCTTGCAAAAGCATTCATTGGAATACTTCCGCCGCTCTCATTTGAACACATTTTAGAAGTAACCGGCATACACTCTTCTGCAGGTATTTTACAAGAGGACCTCGTTACTAATCCTCCCCTGCGCTCCCCACACCATACAGCGTCCTATGTTTCTATGGTTGGCGGTGGCGCGAGCCTCCGCCCTGGAGAAATTACTCTCGCACATCGTGGAGTACTTTTTCTTGATGAGTTTCCCGAATTTGAACGACGCGTGCTTGAGTCCTTACGGCAGCCGCTAGAAGATAGAGTAATCTCTATTTCACGAGCAAGAGGAACACTTTCCTTCCCAGCTGACTTTATTTTAATCGCTACAATGAACCCCTGCCCCTGCGGTAATCGTGGGGTGCGCGAAAAGGAGTGCGTCTGTTCCCAGTCCGCCATTATGAAATATGAAAGAAAGATATCCGGACCGATCATTGATCGCATAGATCTCTGGCTTTCCGTCCCGCACATTGATCCACAAAAATTAGGGAGCGATACTGAAGTAGAAGGAAGTGCAAAAGTGCGTGAGCGAGTTGCACGAGCACGCGTACTTCAGGAGAAACGATTCCGTGAAGTACCAGGACTCACCACAAACAGTGGAATGAGTGTACGAGAGATTAAACGATTCTGTTTGCTCTCACAGGAAGCGACTGAATTGCTCAACAGTTCTGCGTCACGACTCAATCTCTCAGCGCGCGTTTACCACCGACTCATCAAGCTTGCACGCACGATTGCCGATTTGAATGAAGTAGAAGATATTACTCCAGAGCATCTACTTGAAGCACTTCAATATCGACCAAGAGAGAAGGCGGGGTATTAATAAAATAAAGACTGTTCGCAGTAGACGAACGGTCTTTTGTATGATTACTCTTTACCTCCTTTGAAGATTGCGGCAGGCTGATACAGCATCAGTGTATGGAAAGAAATGTTAATCATCAGAGAACAAGAACTATCAGAGTTATGGAACGATATTACATTGTCTCCATCAGTAAGCCCTCCAAAGATCGTGATACCCGAGAAATATTATACCATTTTCACATATCGTCGTCAAATTTTTTGTGCCAACATTTTGCTTATCCACAGTCTAACTATGATGAATACTTGACGGTGAACTGTGGTTCACTTATATTCTAGTGATGAATGAACAGAAAGAAAAACTTTTTAACTTTTACCGTCGCACGCGGCGTATGCCCGGCTATAAGGAGTTGATGAAGCTCTGGGACTACCAATCAAAAAATGCAGTGTATAAGATGATAAAGAAATTGGTAGACGCAGGTTTCATTCATAAAGATCGTGATGGGCACATCACACCAACAGGTAGTTTTGATGAAGTAAAATTACTTGGCACAGTTGAGGCAGGTATCCCTTCGGTAGCAGAAGAAATATTGAGTGACAGCATCAGCTTAGATGAACTCCTCATAGAAAATAAGGAGGCAAGTTATATCCTCCATGTGAAAGGCGAATCCATGATAGAGGCGGGAATCAGAGATGGAGATATGGTGATTGCAGAGCGGGGGAATCATGCGAACGACGGAGACATTGTTATAGCAGAAGTAGATGGCGGATGGACAATGAAATTTTTTAGAACCAATGGATCGCGAGTCTATCTTGAGCCAGCAAATAAAAGTATGCTGCCTATCTATCCTGAAGAGGAATTGCGCGTCGCAGCAATTGTAAAAGCAGTTATCAGAAAATATTAATTATGAGTCGTTAATCACATTACTATGAGCAAGCACCAATTCGTTTCATCTGTTTGCAAAGAGATAGATGAACTCAACACTGCAATTGATCGGAGGATCGTGCGAGGGAGAGCATACCGCGATCTCGCACGCCGACACAAGGAGCTCACTCGGAAGCTTAACTCTCTTGAACGAAGAAATGGGCACGGCATTTTCTCATTCTTCTTTTCATAGCATCGCATATTTCATCCGTAGTATACTGAAAGAATGCAGTATCTTTCTCTCATCGGAAATTATCTTGTATGGCACTACACGCGCGGATATTATGATCTCACAGAGAACGCATCCAACCTGTTCTATTTTCTATATCACTTTTTTTCAATACCAGAACTCATGCGCACTTTTTTTTCTCCGTGGAAAAACTTTAACGAAGGACACGCGAGTGTGCAAACAAGCGCAGAGTATCTCTCGCTCATTACAATAAATAGTATTCTTTGGATTGTCGGAATCATACTTCGAAGTATTGTCATTGCAACAGGATTAGTCCTTCTCATTATTAGTGGAGGACTCACGCTCCTTGCGTTTCTTTTGTGGACATTTATCCCTGGTGTCATCGTGTTTAGTTTCATTACTGGACTCTCTCTTCTGTTTATATAGTATGACGCACTCATTCATTGAACAGATGAGCAGGAGGTTACAAAGAGCTTTGCGCGCGGAGCGTATTGTTTCACCAAGAAAAAAACGAATTCTCTTTTCCACTGCAAACAGCATCATCATCCTCTTTGTTCTTTGTACCATACTCGGGTACAGTGATCCTTCATGGAGAGAAGCGCGCATGCCGCTCATTGGAGGACTCCTCGCTGTGAGCTCCCTTCTCCTCTCATGGTATCTCTTAGAGATGTATATCCACTCACTTCTCGGGTGCGTAGAATGGAAGGAAGAGCCCTGTTCACTTGAAGCAGGGAGGATACTGTTTCATCACAAAAAAAATTTACTTCGTGGATGTATCACGAGTTCTGTGGGACGCAGGCTATTGTTACGCGCAGGTATTACACAAGAAAAAATCTCAAGACTTTTTCACTCATTCGTACCAAGAAAACTTATTGAAGAACATGATGGACGCATCACGCTAAAAGAGATTGCGCGCGTACTCATAGAAAAAAGTGAAGAGCTCCGACTGCTCTTAGAAGAAGCGAATCTCACACAGAGCGAATTTATTGGTACGGCAGAGTGGATGGAACGAGAGAGTGAGTGGAGGAGAGAAAAAGAATTGTGGTGGAGAAGAAGAGCGCTGGAGCGCATTTCCGGCATCGCAAAAGATTGGGCACATGGAAATACTCCCACACTTGATAACTACGCACACGACATCCGTGCCTCTTACGATACACATAATACTGTCCACGATAGAGAACTCAAAAAATTAGAGGAGATGCTTACTGTAGGTAAGAAAGCGCGCATACTCATCATTGGAGAATATGAGAGAGCATGCAGAGAACTCATCATAAGTCTCGCAAGAGAAATTGAGACCGGGCACATCGTACCACAACTTGAGTCTTACCGTGTGGTGATGTTAGAAACAGGGCTCTTTACACAGAGCTTCACAGAAAAAGAGGGATTAAAAAAAATATGTACCACGATACGAAAAGAGTTAGAGCGAGTACGCAATGTCATCCTCGTTATTGATGCTCCGCATAATACAGTGATACTAGAATCTCTTCTTACAACATTGCATACTAAAATACTTGTGTGCGCACGAAGAGAAGAGCATATAAATCTGCCGGTAACAGAGGAGATAGGCGCGAGTCTCCATACAATACAAATAGAAGCACTCTCTGAGGAAGAAGAAATTGAGCTTCTTGAGATACAATTACTCCGGATGAGTACTAGCCGTTATATTGAAATGAGCTATCCAGCAATTGTGCTCCTCGCACGGTATACCAATGAAAAAAATGGCATTGCAAAGTTATCAGAACTTATTCCTTGGGCACGCAAAAAAAATATTTTCTTTATTGATCGTGCAGTGTGTGAGCAATTTTTAAAAAACGCACAGATCATACCAGAGGATGAGAAAGTGTGATTCGTGTTCATCATCTTTCTAAAAGTATAAAGGGGATGGATGAAAGTGTGTACACTTCATCAAATACTATTGCCCAGCCATACTTATCTATATTGAGCACTTTGATTGTGTTGCCCTCTTTATCCCTACAACAACTCGTTAGAATGGATTTTGCGCACCGCGGACTTCAAAGTGGAGATGAGATCCGGTAGAACGCCCAGTCATTCCCACGGAGCCGATAGCGGAACCTTGCGCAACAAAATCACCCTGAGAGACAGTAATGCTATTCATATGTGCGTAAAGCGTTTGCGTACCGTTACCATGTTTAATGACTACATAGTTCCCATAACCACCATTCCACCCACCCGAACGACTTACAATAACCTGCCCACTTGCGGCCGCCATAATCGTTGTTCCAACGGGAGCAGCGAGATCAATGCTATTGTATCCATGAATGCCTTGAGACCGTGTTGAACGAGTAAGTGGCTTAATGAAGTATCCGCTCACAGATTTCTTCGTAGAATTATCCGCAATACGAATAGTAGATTGTCCGGACGAGAAAGGGATATCTCCATCGGGGATCATGATCAAGGCACCGACAACAAGGGGGTGATGCACATCAATTCCGTTAAATTGAGCAATTTCTTTACTATCGGCTCCATAGCGTTTAGCGATACTATTCACCGTATCGCCCTTTTTAATTGTATGACGCACTCCCGACACTGGTAAGATAATGAGTGTCTGGCCAGGGGAAATTTTGGAATTACGGGCAAGATCGTTTGCCCATAGAATAGTTGATGGGGAGACTTCAAACATTTCTGCAATCTCACCAATAGTATCTCCCTCTCGCACTACATAGAGACTAATCTGATCACTTGGAGGAGTATCCTTCACATCGGCAATGGTACCAATGGGGCCAGAGTCGGCAAGGAGAGCATTCCCCACAATGACAGTATCTCCTCCGCCTCTCGCTGGGTTTGGATTTTGGTTTACTGCTGGCTGAAGTAAAGATATTGTCTGAGAATTTATAGAATGAGACGCCGACGCCTCTTGCCCCTCTACATTGGTAAGCCGCTCTTTAATGAGTGAAAAAAAGCCTGCAAATGCAGTGTTATATCCAAATAGAAAAAGGAAACAGGCAACAACAATGAACAATGTCCGCTTTCTGCGGCGTGTGAGTGTTCTTTGATCTCCGTCTCGTACCGGAGTCGGGGAGTTTTTAAAAAGGTATAGTATAAGCCAATATCCGTACAACCATTACTTCCATACAAGCATCGTACATGCTAGCAAAGAGATGGACACGCTTCAAGCTCCTTTAATCACGCAGACGAGCAAGAATAGAGGCCTCGACACTCGCAAGATCTTTCCCGTATGAGAGACGAGAAAGTTCTTTTAGTTTTTCTGCAACTTCTTGAGATCCTCTCTCAATAGAACGAGTTTGAATATTGAATGCGAGTACTGGTTCTCCATTCATCAAAAGCTTCGCAATTGCATGACGATTTTCCGTGTTCATAAGGTCAGTGGCAGAAAAATTTGGCTCTACATACTGCTTTAAATACTCGGCATCTTCAGCCCCCACACGGAAGAGTGCGAGTGACCCCACATTTCCGAAGACTGCCGCCTTGATGGTATCCGAAAGCTGGGCAATAAACTGATGTGCAAGAGTAAGTGAGAGATGATACTTGCGTGCTTCGGAGAGAATAACCGCAATTGAGTCTGTGGTAAAGTTTTGAAACTCGTCAATGTAGAGATAAAAATCTGTTCGTGATTGTTCCGACATATCACCTCGAGCAAGCGCGGCCAAAAGAATGCGTCCGGTAATAATCATCCCCAAGAGACCTGCATTAAGATCTCCAATCTTCCCTTTTGAGAGATTAACGAGTAAAATCTTCTTCGTATCAAGCACTTCCCTAAAGTTAAATGACGATGAAGTTTGCCCAATAATAGGTCGAATGTAATCGTTTGCAATAAAATTATTAAACTTCGAGGTAATGTAGGGGGTCATATTCGCAAGTCCTTGCTCCCCAGATGTCTTCACTGCCTCTTTTTCCCAAAAATCTATGACAACCGGGTTGAGGATGCGAGAGAGCTTACGCTTTCTAAACTCCGGATCGGTAAAGATGCGCGGCACCTCAATCAAAGTGGCGGGTTCATTCTTCATATCCTCCATAAGAAGAAGGAGTGCATTACGCATATACTGCTCAAACATTGGCCCCATTGTCTCCGCCGTAAAAAGACGGTTAAAAATAGACTGGAGTTCGTTCACAATAAAGGTTCGTTCCTCCGGCTTTTCTGTCTGATGTTCCAACATATTAAGCCCTAGTGGACGCTCGCGATCTCCGGGGTCAAATACGATGACATCATTAATACGGCTCTGTGGTACAACACTTAAAAGATCAGTGATCAGATCGCCGTGCGGATCTATCACACAGAGACCATCTCCCGCCTCAATGTCCTGCGATGCCATCGTGCGCAACAGAGAACTCTTACCAGTACCAGTTTGGCCAACGAGGTAGAGATGCCGCAAGCGGTCAGCAGGGGAGAGACGCACCGTCTGCGTATCTCCACGAAATACACTCTCACCGATAATAACCCCTTCTTTAGAGAGATTCGCAGGAGGAGCCGACTCTCGAGTACGCAACCAGCTTACCCGAGGAATGTCTAGAGTATTGGTAGGTAAATGAAAGATACTCGCGAGCTCCTCTGTATTTAAATATATACTCTCCGCATCGTTCCACTCTCTAAATGAATAACGATAGAGGAGTGATTGTGTATCGCACGGAAGTATGGTGACAAAGCCGTTGTGTTTAGTGGTAGTAAATTGTGAAAAGGATCCCGCAATGGCTGTAAAAAGATCGTGCGCTCTATCCTCGTCTCCGCCAGAGGTTACAATACGGGCAATAACAGAGAGGAGAGGACTACCCGCCTTTCGTTCAAGCATAGCAATAGCTTCCGTATCAATAACAGATGCGGATTGAATTTCTGTCTGCTTACTCGGTGTAGCCGTAAGTTCCTCGTGAAGTGCTTTTAGACCAAAACTGATTCCCTTCTTTATCTCCTCAAGCTTCACTCCCTTTTTTAGCTGTTCAAGAGCTGACAAGAGACGCTTCTTCACATTCTGATCGGCAGGTTGGATAAGGAACTGTAGAGAAGCGCCGTCTCCCACTCCCTCTAGATGAGAGAGTGTGCTTACAATTGGCGCAAAAGTATCTAATGAGGATTCGCGATAGGTTCGAACAGGAAGAATAAATGATTCTTTAAGAGAAAGATGCCCTGCAACAGCAATGCCGTGAGGGTTAAATATTGAATAGTCATTGACACGTTCAATGCGTGCATCAGGATACATACCCCGCACCTGATCACTCGTATACGCCTCGCTCTCGCGTGGCACTGAAACATAGAAATAAATCTCCTCCCCAATATGATGCACGGAGACTTCAAACACAACCGGCTTCCCAATAGCAGAGAGGGATGAGAACAACTGTTCAGAGAGCGCGATGTCTCGGAGCATTTTTTCGGCATTCTCTCCTGTCCCACGAGGAACAGATATGCGTAAGAGTATGTAGGAAAGAGTAGAGTGGCGCGGACTTCTAAACCACTGAAAAAGAAGTACCAGCACGACTGCACATGAAAGCGCCGCGACTCCTCCTCCAAATATCCACAAGAGGCTAGGTAATGAGACCATTGTGTTTTAACTCATCATACAACTTATCCGTCATCGCATCGTGAAGCGCATCCATCAAAAAGGGTCGCTCTTGTTTAACGAGTGCGATAGTTTTTTTTATGCCAAGTTCAGGTATGCGTGCGATGTAGGCATTCAATTCAGTAAGCGAGCTATCGTCTAAGGTATCAAGATAATGTGCCGCCGCAGGAGTCTGTGGAACAGGGGAAGCTCCTCTCTCATTAAAAATCTCTTCTTGTAATACCTGTCGGACCAATTTCTTTTCTTCACTTATTCCATGCTCTATCTCTATCGCGTTTCTGCGTGATTCAATCGCCTTACTCAATTCAAGCAGTTCAGCAGGTACTGCCTCTGGTGAAAAATGTTCTGACATACGCAAAGTATAGCGCACTTCAGAGTGGGCAAAAAGAACGCTATACTGGAGACCGTTATGAAATCACTAGAAGGATTAAATGAGGAGCAACAGAGAGCCGTAGAGATTACAGAAGGGCCGCTTCTCATTGTGGCTGGAGCAGGCGCCGGAAAGACAAAAACACTCACTCACCGCATTATGCGGCTCATAGAGAGCGGAGTGGCACCTGAGTCTATACTTGCGGTTACTTTCACTAACAAAGCAGCGAAAGAAATGGGTGATCGTGTCCGACTCTTGATCCCAGAAGTGGATCGGACGCCGTTTATGAGCACCTTCCACGCGCTCTGCGTATATGTACTTCGCGAGAATGTGTCAAAGATTGGGTACCCTAGGCACTTTCACATCGCGGATAAAGAAGACTCCTTATCTATCGTCAAACAGGGGATGGACGAATTGGGTATCTCTCAAAAAGAGCATGAACCAAGAAAAATCCTCTCTGCGATCTCAAGAGAAAAAAACAATATGATCTCCCGTAGTGCGTACGAGGAAAAGGCACGCGACCCATTCAGGAGAATGGTTGCACAGGTTTGGCGTCGCTATACAGAGCTCTGCAAAAAAACACATATGCTGGACTTTGACGATCTCGTGGGAAAAACAGTAGAACTCTTTCGTAGTAATCCAGATATTTTGGGACAGTATCAAGATCGTTGGCGCTACATACATATTGATGAGTATCAAGATACAAATACTGCCCAATATGAATTAGTATCACTTCTTGCAAAAAAATATAAAAATATCGCTGTGGTGGGGGATGCTGATCAGTCCATCTACGGATGGCGAGGGGCTGACTTTACCAATATGCTCAACTTTGAGCGTGACTACCCCGGTGCGAGAGTAGTAGTGTTGGAAGAAAACTACCGTTCCACACAGACGATAATCGCCGCCGCAAACGAAGTAATACAGAAGAATTATGAACGAACAAAAAAATCACTCTTCACTAAGAACAAGGTCGGCGAAAAAATAGGATTAATTATTGCTCTTCATGAGGCAGGAGAAGCCCGTGCCGTAGCAGAAAAAGCTCGAGAGGTCATCCGTCACAGAGGAGTACGGGCATCAGATATTGCCGTACTTTACCGAGCAAACTTCCAATCTCGTGCATTAGAAGAAGCATTTCTCTCTCTCGGCGTAGCATACCGAGTACTGGGAACGCGTTTCTTTGAGCGTAAGGAGGTCAAGGATATGCTCGCATACCTGCGAGCGGCATTAGATCCAGAAGATATAGAAAGTATAAAGCGTGTTATTAATACTCCTAAGCGAGGATTAGGAAAGGTCGCGGTAGCAAAGATTTTTTCTGGGGCACAGAATACCTTAGTTGGGACTACCGCGCGTGGAGCCCAACAATTCTTTTCTCTTCTCACACGCATTAAAGAAAAAGTGGAGCAGACACCACTTTCAGAAGTGATGAGATATGTACTCGTAGAAAGTGGGTGGGAAAAAGAATTAAGCGAAGGAGGGGATGAGGGGGAAGAGCGATTAGAAAACTTGCGAGAATTAGTAACCATTGCAGGTGGGTACGATGCGCTCCCAAGAGAAGAGGGAATAGAACGCTTTCTTACCGACGCCGCACTCTTCTCTGCGGAAGAGGAGGAAGAAGAGAAAGAAAAGGATGGCGTGAGACTCATGACCGTACACGCGGCAAAAGGACTGGAATTTAATTATGTATTTGTAGTTGGACTTGAGCAGGATCTCTTCCCTCATGCGCGCATATCAGGTGACGAGCGCAACAGAGAAGAGGAGCGGAGACTCTTTTATGTCGCCATTACTCGAGCACGAGAAAAATTATACCTTTCATACGCACAAACGAGGACCATTTACGGCTCACGGAAAATCAATCTCCCCTCCGAGTTCCTCAGACTCCGAGGATGTGATAGAGTGGGATTAATGTACGCAAAGAAGAGCCTCGGACAACACTTTCTTAACTCACCGAGCGCCATCTCGGCAATTCGTGACGCAGGTGATATCCATACAGATGATATTATTCTTGAAATAGGGCCGGGAAGAGGAGTGCTCACCGAGATACTCCTTACCTTCGCGGCTAAAGTTATTGCTGTTGAAAAAGATCCGGTACTCGTTGCATACCTGCGCGAGCACTTCAGTGAGGCACTACAAACTGGACGCCTCGATCTTGCCGAGCAAGACATTTTAGATCTCGATCTAGAAACACTCTCATCCTATAATTCTTCTTATAAAGTCATTGCGAATATTCCCTATTACATCACAGGAGCTATCATTAAGAAGTTCTTGTCGACGCAACGGCAACCTGAGCGGATGGTGCTTCTCATACAAAAAGAGGTTGCCGAGC
>CAZNKH010000020.1:0-6157 GCA_964574105.1 uncultured Candidatus Saccharibacteria bacterium
GGCGGGGTACGAGCGGTAAAATGATGATTTTAAGAATGTGTGTGCCGAGATGTGACCTTACGGGGATTCGAACCCCGATTCCTACCGTGAGAGGGTAGTGTCCTGACCATTAGACGATAAGGCCTCTACTTCGCTCTGGATTACATCAGAGCCATGCAGGACAAGCTTCCTGCAAGATGGATTGTAACATACACATCGTAGTGCGTCTACAAAGCTATTGACAAATTCTATTATTAGTGTATACTGATATAAGTATGTACCTTGAGAATCAAGGTTATCCATGAGGTTCCGACCTCATCCCCTCCTCCGGGAGGGAACACATCCTGCGTTTCCGTACGCACAAGGAGAGGTCTTATTATGGCAACACAGAAGAGTGCACGAATACAAAAAGTAGAGGGTTTACTCACAGAGTTGAATCGTTTTTCTTTTGGAATGTGGTATCTGATCCTCATGCTTATCGCCTGTTTACTCTTATCAAAGCTCATCTTTCATTTCTTTGATGTCTCTCACGACTTCCAATTCACTTACATTCTTGCGAGTGCTCTGTGCGGTGTTGCTGTTAGCTGGTACTATTTCTATGGTAGACTACTTATCCTGAGACATCGTGCCAAGAAGTTATTCCGCTTTGTGAATAGAGGAAATGCGTGGAGAGTGCTCCATCTCGGACATGAGTTAGGGTTTCATCCAGAGAATGGGTATGGGGTCTATCAATCCCCCATATTAAAGAAGTTAGTGGAGCGCTGTCCCGCCAAGGAGTTCGCAGAGTTTCTTTGCTCGCTTCTCTATCTCAAAGCCCTCGAGATCTTGGAAAAGAAAGATGATAATCATAATAAAGAAGATGTCATTGCACAGGCATGTATGCACATTTCCTCTACAGCGATGAAAAAAGGCCTAGCAGAGTGCATTGTCTCACTGTGTGAAAAGTCCTATCACCTTTCTTCACGCAAGTATGTCTCTGAATTTTTGGATGGTCTCTGTTCCTCACGGCACTTGGCACTTGCCAATAACTTTATTCAAGAGATTAACACTGTTTTGGAAAAAAAGAGAAATACTCGCATTACCCGACTACTTGAGTTAAAGAAATCACGCACGAACATTCATATAGAACGGAGAAATACACACGAGCAGAAGTTCTTCAACAAGACAGTCAAATCTCTCATAAAATAATCTTGATTCGCTAGAAACCTCATACCGAAGATGGTATGGGGTTTTTCTTTTATTTTACCTACGGCTTGTATACGACGCAGTTAGCGTTTCTTCCACTCCTTCTCTTGTCGCACTAAAAGCTCTGGAGCGCGCTCTGGTTCTGCCATAATTTCAACAATCGTACGCTCCATCCGCACATACTGTGATCCCTTTACCAATATGAGATCTCCCTCTTGTAATTCATGTTCCAACGCTCTTCCTGCTGCAGCCGATTCATCAAATGTCTTTATCTTTTCTGCTTTCATTCCTGCTTCTCTGGCTCCCTCGCCAATAAACTTTGCTCGCGTTCCAACGAGATAAAGTAAATCCACAATGCGTGCCGCCTTCTTACCTACTTCTCTGTGTGCATCGGGTGCGTAGATGCCAAGCTCCATCATATCGCCAAGCACTGCGATCTTTCTTCCTTTCACCGTCATTGACAGTAGAGTGTCTAATGCTGCAAGTACCGCAATAGGCGAAGCGTTGTATGAGTCATCTAGGATGAGTGTCTTTTTCTCCCCATCAATCAGGCGCAATCGTCCTGGGGCGGGCATAAGCATACTCAAGGCCTCTATACAGGCAATCGGATTAATATCTGCAACAAGTCCTACCGCGATTCCCGCGAGGGCGGAACTAATACCGTGGGAGCCAAACACATTCTTGAGACGCAATGGCATACTCTTACCTCGATAATCAATTTTACACGCAATGCCAACCGGTCTATCGTTCTCGTACATAATCTGAGGGGTTGAAGCGCGGAGCATTACACCTTCCGCAAATCCGTAACTCACTACAGTACCCTTGTGTGCGGATCCTATAATTTTTACCTTATCGTCATCCGCGTTTATGATGAGCGTTCCATCAGGAGAGAGTGCGTGCGCAAGCCCGGCTTTTTCATACGCAACATCTCTCGGCGTGGCAAAGTGCTCTACATGTACTGGAATCTCTCCAATACGGGTAATAACTGCGATATCCGGCTTCACAAAACGAGTGATGCGCCTAATGTCACCTGGTCTATCTGCTCCAACTTCCAGCACGAGCCACTCAGGGTACGAAATTCGTGCTCCGTAGGCGCGAGAGAATGCACGGAATATGTTAATTGCCCAGCCGAAGGGATTTCTCCACGCATTTTCAAGGTCTAGAATAGTAAGAGGCACTCCCAGCTCACTGTTAAAGCTTTTTTGACTCGCGCGTACACGATACTCAGCTCCAAGTATGGCCGCGATAACATCCTTGGTAGATGTCTTTCCCACACTTCCCGTTACTGCCACGATACTGGGTGTATAGCGAGCAAGCACTCGCCTTGAACAGTGAGTGAGTATGCTTACAACAAGTTTTTTCCCTAAAGCTCTCATACTATCTATCAGGTGGGATGCGATAATAGTTGATAAGGAATTTTGTAAGTCCCATAAAGGGATCACTTAAGGTCTCTGAAGCATAGCGTGCTCCCTGTGGGTTTAGAACATAGAGAAAAATAATAAACTGAGGATTATAGGCAGGGAAGTAACCAAAAAATGAGTGCAAGTAGCGATCTTCGTAGTAGCCGCCACTATTTTTTGAAACTTGTGCGGTTCCCGTCTTTGCCGCAATGCTGTAGTGCTCCATCTTGTATTTTCCACCGCCGAGCGCTTTGTCAAACACAGTCACGAGCATCCGCGTTATTTCCTCACTCGTCTCTGGTTTAATCACTCGTCGCAGTATGACTGGTTTTATTCTTTCTGCAAGGAGCGTTTTATACTTTATTTCTTGTACTACATAAGGTCGTACCACCACTCCACCATTCCCCAAGGAGGCAAGTGCGCGTGTCATTGCCAGTGGAGTAAGAGCAATTCCCTGTCCAAAAGATGCCGTAGCGTATTCCACATCTCGGGTACTTTCAAGATTATCAGTAAGCCCAATGACCTCATCAGGTAAATCAATTCCTGTTTTTTCTCCAAATCCATACGCACGCATATATGTGCGAAAGCGGTCTCGTCCTAATTTTTGCATAGCAAACACAGCACCGGTATTGAGCGAGTTGTTGAGTACCTCTTGCATCGGCACCACCCCCCTCCCCTTCTTATCAAAGTTTTCAATTCGTGCGTTATCTACAATGACATAGCCCTTGTCGTGATAGGTTGTTCCACTGGTCACTACACCCGCATCAAGCGCGGCTGCCATAGTAAGTGGCTTTACAATAGAGCCCATCTCGTACACTTTCTCCACTAGTGGATTTTGAAGTACTGTGAGGTCAGCTTTTTTCTCTCCGGGATCAAAAGATGGCAACGCCGCCATTGCGCGCAGTGCTCCAGTGGATGGCTCCATCACTATAATCCCCACCTCTTCTGCACCATAGGTCTTCATCAGTTCTTGTGCCGCCTTTTCAGCCGTATCTTGTACCACTGGTTCTATAGTGAGATAGATGTCTCCTTCATGGGCAGAACTTTTATCTAAAGTATCCCCCAATTCGCTGAATAGTTCAGCAAAAAAGTTGATGTTTTCTTTTGTCCTGTTTCTTCCCAATATCTGTTCATAGACTTTCTCTAATCCATAGCGGCCTGAAAAATCATTCCCGTCATACCCAACAAAGCCTATAGTGTGCGCGGCGAGCGTTCCGCTGGGATAACTGCGCCATCGTTGCGCCGAGAGACTAATCCCAGGAATTTCTTCCGCCTCTAGTTTTGTCGCAATGCTTGGATCAAGACGAGTCAAGAGCTCCTCATATGGATCATTTCTCTTGGCAAGTTTTGTCAAAAAATCTTTCTTATCTATCTGTACAAAGCGTGAGAGTTCCGTGTAGAGTTCTTCTTCTTTCCCCTCTGCTACTTGTGTGGGATGTACTGCGAGTGTATAGCCGTAACTTAAGCTCGCGGCGGCGATAGGAGCTCCTTCACGCGGGCTTAAATAAATATTTCCTCTATTAAATGAGCTTCCTGCTTTACCCTTATACTGTTGTATCGCTTTCTCTTCATATTCACTCCCATGCACAATTTGTACAAAAAAAAGGCGTACCACAATGAGGAGTGCGCCGAACACAAATGCGCCTGAAATACTGCGGATGCGGTATGTTGTGCTATTCGTCATGGGTGCTCGCGAGTCCGACTCGTTCTTCGCCTATATTGCGTTCATAGGCAAAGGTCGTTTTCTCTGAGACATCTACGAGACCAATTTCATGAGCCTTTTCTAAGGTTATAGATCCGATAGCTTGCAAGTACGCTTCTTCCAAAGAAACAATCTCACCTTCAAGTGCTGCACTTTCATAGAGCGCGGTTCTGCGCTCTACCACATTCATGATGGACTGTTGGATGAGGTACACATAAGATCCAGCAAGAAAAAGGAATATGAGAGATAGTGTCCAAAAGAATTTTCCCTCAAGTTCCTGTGTTTTGTATGTGTACATAGTGTTACTGCTTTTTAAAAATAAATAATTGTGCGCTTCTTGCGCGAGGATTTCTGCGGATTTCTTCTTCGCTTGGGTGAATAGATTTCTTACTCACGCGATAGAGTATCTTTCCCGCTTCTCCTTTGATAAAGGATTTAATTCGTCGCACCTCCCCCCCGTGAAAGGTGATAACTGCGAGTCTTCCTCCACTTCTTAAGAGTTCAATGGCTCCTTGTAGTCCCTCATCAAGAGCTGAGTATTCATCATTGACCGCTATACGGAGTGCTTGGAATGTTTTTGTAGCCGGATGCACTCTCCTCTTTCTGTACCAGAAGGGTACTGCCACTTCAACAATGTTTGCAAGTGCCTTACTTGTTGTGATTGGAGCTTCTAATCTTGCTGTTACAATTGCTTTGGCGATTCTTCGAGAAAAGTGCTCTTCTCCATACCCATAGAGGATGGCGGCGATTTTTTCTTCAGAGAGCATGGCGAGTAGGTCGACTGCGCTTAATGCCCCCTCCTGATTCATTGTCATTAGGAGCGGTTCATCTCGTAAGAAAGAGAAGCCTCTCCCTGACTCTTCTATCTGCTCTGAACTCATTCCCAGATCAAAAAGAGCTCCATCTAAGTGTGTAATCCCCTCTCCTTTTAAGAGTGCGACGAGGTTTCTGAAATTGCCATGAATGAATAGCTTTTTACCTGGCAATTCCAGAAGACGCGTCTTACTTCGTTCAAGCGCATCCGCGTCTTGATCAAGAGCAACGAGCGTTCCTGTTTCTCCCAATTGAGCAAGTAGTGCTTCTGCGTGCCCACCACTTCCCAGTGTGGCATCAAGAAAGGTTTCTCCTTTTTGTGGTGAGAGACCGTCAATGACCTCTTGTAAAAGAACTGGTATATGTCTCATCACAAGATTCCCGTATCACCAAGTTTCTCTGCGAGTACATCGGCTTCTTTCTCTATCCTTCCGCGATACTCGCGCCAGCGTTTCTCGTCCCATACTTCTACATGATCTTGCAGTCCTGCGATAACAACTTTACTCTTGAGGTCTGCAAATTCTTTGAGAAAGTCCGGGATGAGGATACGACCAAGAGAATCTAGCTCCGTCTCTACAGCTCCTGCGAATATAAATCGGATGAAGCTTCGTGAGTCTGCAGTTCCAATGGGGAGCGATGCAATCTTCTCAGAGAGCTTCTGCCATGCGTCCTGAGGGTATACCGTAAGGCATGCATCCAGTCCGCGCGTCACAATCATTTTTCTTCCCAATTGTTTTCGAAACTTTGCTGGCACAGCGACACGCTTTTTATCATCAAGTGTGTGCGTGTATTCGCCGATAAGCATTGTGTTTTTTATACCACTTTCTACCACTACATTTATAATGTATTCCACTTTCTCCCACTATGCAATACCACTTATCCACAATGAGAAAGGCACTCGTCCTTTAGGGGGAGACGAGTGCCTTGGGTGAGTCTCGCGACTGGTTAAGTCGCGAGACGGGGAGGAGACGATGGAGGATAGAGCGTGTCAGTATAGAGTACTGACGACATCAAGGATAGAAATACTTCTACAGGTGTCTGTGAGTCAAGATCTTTACGATCTTGCTCAGTAAGGTGC
>CAZNKH010000020.1:6167-10264 GCA_964574105.1 uncultured Candidatus Saccharibacteria bacterium
CATTAGAATCACACATAACTTTCCTCCTAAAGATCAAGTCTGAAGGTATAGTACCATAGAATCACTTTGGCCGCAAGGTTGGAAAGTAGATAACTTCACGGATGTTCTTTGTATTGGTGAGGAGCATTGTTAAGCGATCTATCCCAATACCTACCCCTCCCGCAGGTGGCATGCCATATTCTAACGCTTCTAAGAAGTCCTCATCTTGTATCTGCGCCTCGGCATCCCCATGCGCCTTCTTTTCTGCTTCTCGTTCAAAGCGCTTTCGTTGATCGAGCGGATCATTGAGCTCAGAAAATGCTTTTACCAGCTCATAACCTCCAATGACGAGTTGAAAAGCATCCACCGTCCCCTTTCGGAGGCGTTTGGCGAGCGGAAGCATCTCCTCCGGATATTCGGTGATAAAGGTTGGCTCTATGAGTTTTGGTCGGCAGAGGCGTTTATAAAGCGAGTCCAGCTCTTGCGCATCTCTCTCTTCTATATCAGAGACATCTGCATACTCTCGTAAAAGTTTTCTGTACGGTATGACTCTGAACGGCTTTTCAAAATTGATCTCTGCGTCTCCATTTTTTAGCACTAAAGATCCTTGTATTTCTTGTACTAGATCTTTAAGAAGCTCTTCAACCATCTTCATTGCTCGTGCGGCAGAACTAAATGCCTCGTACCACTCAACGGTGGTAAACTCGGGGTTATGCGTTACATCAATTCCCTCATTTCTGAATGAGCGACCAATTTCAAACACCTTTGGGAAACCACCGATAAGGAGCATTTTGAGTGGTAATTCTGGCGCAATACGCAAATATAGCGGAATGTCTAGGGCATTATGATGTGTGATAAATGGAAGTGCACTTGCTCCTCCAGCAATGTGCTGGAGTATTGGTGTCTCAAATTCTACAAAATTTCGTTCTAATAAAAAGTTTCGTATGTGCTGAATAATGCGCGAACGGGTAAGAAAACGCTCTCGTACCTCCTCTTCTCTAATACTCTCCAAATAACGATGCCGAAGTCGTTCATCATCGTTTTTAAGTCCGTGCCATTTATCAGGAAGTGGGAGCAAGCTTTTTGCGCCAAGACGCCACTCATGAGCATCAAGACTCTCTTCTCCACGAGTCGTCACAAGGAGTATTCCGCTCACTTCAACAATATCTCCTGCGTCTAAGGTGTCAATAAGCAATGTAAACGCTTCATCACCGAGTGATTCTTTTTTTGCGATTATTTGAAACTTTCCGCTCCCATCGTGAATATCAAAAAAGATAAGTGCTCCTTGGTTTCTAATTGCAAGTACTCTTCCTGCTAGTGTGATTTCTTCTTTTGTTTGGTACCCCGCAAAATTAGCATGGAGATCAGCAATGCGTGCACTCGGGTTAAGTTCTATGGGGTACGCAGTTCCTCGGACCGCTTCATAGTTCCGTAATTTTTTTAGTCGCTCTTCTCGTAGTTCATCCAACGAAGCCATACGGCTATTGTACCGCAGTAATGAGGTATTCTGTATTCCCTCGCGGTGTTTGTATTACAATGGAATCTCCTTTTTTCTTTCCAATCAACTCTTTACCAATTGGTGATTCGTTTGATATTTTCCCTTGCGCACTATTCACCTCTTCAGAGCCAACAATAGTGAGCGTCTGTTCGTTATTGGATCCTTTTTTGGTAATGACAACTGTCGCCCCAAGATCAATGATGTTTCCTCGATGAGTACCCACGATCACTGCTCTGCGTAAGATATCTTCAATGCGTGAGATCCTATCTTCTACATTTGCCTGTTCCTCTCGTGCCTCGTGATACTCGGCATTTTCAGAGAGATCTCCGAGAGATTTCGCATATTCAAGCTGTTCTGCAATGCGTTTTCGGGTAACGGTTTTAAGTTCTTGTAATTCAATCTGCAGATCCTTCAATTTTTCCTCACTGATGTATTCTCCTTGCATATATATATTAATTTAGTTGTGCCATAATACCGTGCTGCTCTCTTCAAGTCAATCGGTTTTTTGAGGAGCACGGGTATACTCTGGAATATTTACGAGTATCCAATCAAAGAGCTGTCGCATAATAAATACTCCCCCGATGGTATTGTGCACATCTCCACGCTCCATAACCACTGCAAAAGCGTAGCGTGGTGTATCGTAGGGGAAAAATCCAATAACCCACGAGTTTACCTTTTCTTTTGATACTCCCAATTCTGCAGTCCCTGTCTTTGCTGCAATAGGAAATCCGGGAATGGAGAGTCCTTGGCTTGTCCCTTCTGTGACTGCCATGCGCATTCCTTCTCGTACAATTTTTAGTAACGAGTCAGAAATACCAATGGAGATTCCTGCATCTTCTGCCCTTGTCTCGTTGCGATAGAGACGAGGAGTAACAAGTCTTCCGCCATTCGCAATCGCGGCAACAGCGCGCACGGCCTGTATTGGAGTGACTTGAAAGCCGTACTGTCCAATTGCGGTATGATATGTATTGCCAATGTTCCATTTCTCTCCATCAAAGTGTTCTGCTTTCCACCTTGGAGTTGGAACAACACCCACCGCCTCTTTTTCCACATCAATTCCTGTAGGAGAACCGAAACCAAATTTCTGTAAGTATGTATCAATACGATCTATGCCGAGTCCTGCTTGATTACGATAACCACCTCCAACGACATAGAAATACACATCAGAGGAGACGGCGAGTGCTCGTTGCATATTCACTGCTCCGTGTGCTTTCCAATCCTTAAATACGGTTGGCTTACTCGGATCGTAAGGATTAGGAATAGAAATTGATCCAGTGCTCACAATAGTTGTGTCGGGACTAATTGTCCGTTCGTTGAGCGCGCCAATCGCGATAAAAGGCTTGACGATGGATCCTGGTGCGTAGAGACCTTGTGTAGCGCGATTGAGAAACGGCGTCCGTGTATCATTCTGATACTCAGAAATTGTTTCTGTATCCTTGCCTTCAACAAGTACTTTCGGTAAGTACTCCGGGTAGCTCACGAGTGTGATAAGTTCACCGGTTTCCACATCCATAATAACGCCCGCTCCTCCCTGAAAATGTTTATCAAGCGCAAGAGATTCTATCAGTTCGTACATCTTTTTTTGTACGCGCGCGTCAATGGATGTGTGTAAGTTACTTCCCTCTGAAGGCTCTCGCAGAACCGAACTTGAAGTAATGTTCCCATGTACATCAACCTCTTCAATCTTTAAGCCGGGTGTTCCTCGTAGTAAGTTCTCATAGGTTTGTTCTAATCCTTGGCGGCCTACAATCTCATTTGGGTAGTATGTATCATTTTCTAGATCTTTTTTACTTGGGAGGCCGACATAACCTAAGAGATGACCAAATCCATTTTCTTGTATATACGATCTGGACTCTCCATTAAACGCGAGTGCTACTTGATTACGATCATAAATAACGCCTCGCGGAGCAAAGATTGGGATATGTCTCAACTGATTATCTTTACTCGCAGCGTAATATTTTTCACCCTGCACTATTTGTAGTACAGAAATCCTCCAGAGATATACTCCCGCAAACAGAAGAAAAGTGATGAGAATGAGCACAAAACTAAACTTTGAAATGGGACGCTCAATGCGTCCCTCAAATTGCTGTGTATCAAAATCTGGTAGATTATGCGAGTCTAGAAAAATTACATCAGGATCAATCTCGGGGTATTCTTTCTTTTTCCAAAGGTGAGATCTACGCATAATTTCTAATGTATTCTCGAAAGAAAGCATTGAGTGCTAATAAGAGTAGAGAAATGACAGTCCCCCATAGTGGGAAAAACCATAAGCCAGTATGAGGAGCACTGTAGAGTAAATCAAAGAGGAGTGCATAGGCACACACCTCATACATCGGGTACATAAGAAGGATAGAGAGTAGTATTACAGAGAAAAAAATCCACCAAGGACCCCATACGAGCGAAAAAAAGAGTGCGCTATTCAACACGATACGCTCTATCATGGCACTAACTCTACAAAGCGTACCGAGTAAATATTAACAGGGATACGCAGACGTACTTGTTTCTCCTGCGCGTTCTCATTTTGCTCCACAGTAGAGACTATGGCTGCAATGGCTCCCCCTGCTGTAGGAAGGATCGCCTGGTCACCTTCTCTCACATCACTCTCAAGTGGCACCGCCAT
>CAZNKH010000021.1:0-9409 GCA_964574105.1 uncultured Candidatus Saccharibacteria bacterium
TTTCGTGGACGATAGTCTGAATCACGCAAAGCAAGAATGACCCAGAGTAGGGTCATGAGCTCAACGAGTACACGAAACGCAACATTCTTCCCTACAATATAAGGAAAGAAGAGGGACGAGCTGACAATAAGAGGAATAAAAGGAACAAGAAAGACACAAGCCAATATGCCATTGCGTAAGAGAGTATTCATTTTCATATTAAGCCACTATACCACAATTCCTTTTAAGATAAAGGACTATAAATCTTCATTAACTTTTGTGCAAGTACAGGAAGAGAAAGATTTCTTTCAGCAAATTGGTGAGCACGTTTTCCCATAGCATCTCGTTCCTCAAGAGAAAGACGGGAGAAAGAAGAGATTGCCTCCGCGAGAGTCTCGGCACTGAGAGGATCTACAACTAGTCCACAGTGATTCTGATGTACAATGAGCGGTTGATCACTCGCTGATGAGGTAATGACTGGGCGTCCCGCAGCAAGATATTCTGAAAGCTTGTGAGGAAATTGAAGATTACTTACTCCTTCCGTAACGCGTGGAGAAACAAGGACATCACATTCCCTTAGAAAAGAGAGAACTTGATCACGCTCTACACGATTTAAGTAAGTAATTGATAGAAGTTTTGGAAATTGGGAAGAATCAGAGCTATCAAACCCTGCAAGGTGAAAGATAATAGACTTTTCCTTTGTAAGAAGTGCGGCTGCCCCAATAATGTGATGCAATCCTTGCCACCATGCGGCATTACCAATATAGCCAACAACAAAATTCTCTTGTCTCGCCGGAGAGGCATACGGGGCTCCAAAATCTACTGGGTCCCATACAGTTACTACCCGATGAGATCTCCATGTACGGCGCGATAGGAATTGACGCTCCGCCTCACTTACTGCAATGACCCTCTGCACACTCCATAAACCAATATAATCCAATAGACAGAAAAGAGTGCGGATAATTGGCCTATGCATCTTACTTAGTTCAAGCCACGCCCATCCATGCATTTCAAAGATAAGTTTTACACTCGGAGAGAAAAATATTTTGTAGAAAAGCAAAGGGATAATAGCAGCGGTTGTCACACCATGCACAATATCAGGATGAAGTCTGCGTAGTATGGCGATTGAGTGTAATGAAAAACTGAATAATTTTTTCTGTCCAATATTATATGATGTGACACCAGGAATTTGATCAGTGAGATTACTGCTGATAATTGACACTGTCACAAAAGTCGAAAGAGCGCGTAATGTCGTCTTAACACGAATAGGAGTACCGGTAAGACGATCGAGACTAAACGGGCAAACGAGGACGACAGAAGAAGCTAACATATATCAATGACGAATAAACAATGAATCTTCAAAGAGTATCTCACCCGTATGGGGATGTAACTTTTGAGAGAGAGACCCCGCATAATCTAATCCTAGAGAAGAAACCAGTGAGTACATCTCATCAAACAGAATCTGATCGGTGTATCGTAGTACATAAGAATTTTCAATAATAAGGATTTTTGCTTTTGATAGCGTGTTACGGCCACCTTCGATCACTGCTCGTTCATACCCTTCCGTATCAATTTTAATAAGGATCTCCTTCTGTAGTTTCTGAGAATCAAAAAAAAGATCGTCCATCTTTTGTACAACTACCATTTCGTCCTTCAGATCATGCGCATGCCCAAGCAGTTTCGTGTGAAGCTCCTCCATAGAAAGAAAAGAAGAGGTTGGACTATAACTACTGCGATGAATGGGGGCAGATTCATCCGTCTCACCTAATGCAACATTAAAAGCAGCAAAACGTTTATCTCCTTCCATGGTTTGCAAAAGCTTTTTAAAAGATTCCTGTACCGGTTCATATGAGTAAATATATGCTTCAGGAAGATAAGAACGAAGAAGGGTCGCGAATTGCCCAGTATTTGCCCCTACATCAATAATGCTCTTAATATTCAGTGAGCGTATCCAAGCAAGCCTATCAGGAATTGGATGGAATCGATGAAAATCAAATCCTATTGTATGTAAAAATCTTCGAAATGGGTGAATATACATGAGAGAATATTTACTTTTTTGCAAATAGATAATAACCGCTCGTCGTTGTGCGCCTTTCTGTGCGAAAAAGTGTGTCTAAGAAGAGAGCAAACGGATCTATCACCCACCGTAATTTATGTTGAAAGGGGAAGAAAAAGAAAAGTACCTTAAAGTATCCTCCTCTTTTTGCGATTTCAACTTTTGAGAAATCTTTAAATAACATCTGTAGAGTATCATCAAAAAAACGCCAGTAATCCGGATAGTGACCTTTCCTTGCATGGTACGGATAGATGGAAGGTACATGAACAAAAATAACACCTCCGGGCTTGAGAATACGATAGAGTTCAGCCACTGCTCGAATCGGATCTCTTACATGCTCGAGAACACAGTGACAGATAATGGAATCCACACTCGCAGCAGGGAGAGGAATTGCGTGAATATCTCCTACCACATCAGCCCCAGAATGTACATCATAATCCATAGTCTGATACTCACATCGCTGAAAGAGCGGCTGATATTTTTCTAGCCACTTTTGGAAGCGTTCCCCACCACCAATATCTAGTACACGATGAGTTTTACTAATCTCAAGTATCTTTTCATTAATAAATTCTGTATAATTATTTCGCATAGATGTTTACTTTACCACGACTAAAAAATAAAAACAGAATCATACACTTCTTCTAGAGAATGTCGATAACGATGAATGTTAAGCACTCTTCCATCTGCATACTGTTTATATATAGTTTTATAAAGACCTAAAAGTGGTTCTAGGACGAGATTAAACAGACGAGTACTAAATGGAGTAAAGAATTCTTCTTGTCTCAAGTGTAACGCCTCTCCGTCATATGTAAAGTTATACCAGCGACTTTCCATGCAGAGTATTTTTTTTACTCCACGATGGTACGAGAGGAGACAATTTTCATGAAAATATGGGTGTGCAAAACTGATTAGTACATCCCCTCTCATTAGAGGGATTCTTCTCATTGCAAGAGCTACTTGAATTGCATTCCATACCTTTGCAGGGCGTACGGAATACCAAACTCGCGGAATATCTCTCTGCTCATCAAATTCAGAAAAAATTCCTTGAGAGAGTGAGACCAGATTCCATCGTCGATGATGTAATTTTAATAATACCGCACGCAGTGTTGGGTTGCTACGACGTAGGTGACGAATAATAATAGCGGCACGGAGGGCAGTAGAGGGCTCATTGGCAATAACCCAGAGAGTAGGAGGAGTGCCCACCGCTTGTTCAATGACAGAGAAAGATGCCCTCTCAATCTCTTGCGACACAGAGAATTCTTGTTTTGGGACTAAGGAATCAAATGATCGTATAAAAAAAGAGTCCGGAAATCTTGCATAGTAACCACGAGTTCCTTTCATCGTCTCTTCTGAGAGGGCACCAGTAAAGGCATCAAATAAGACGGCAGCTTGTAAGCCCATAAGATATGCCGATGCTGATGCCCACGAATTAATAGAAAATACATACTCAATTTCTTCTGAATGCTCCCAGAGTAATACTTCAGCGATGGTCGGTTCTCCGATAGTAAATCCTGTAAGATCTAAATACTTCTGTTCGTCATGTTCATTTGGATGGGCTTGGTATAATAGCGTTCGTCCTGGAAATTGAGTCCGGATGTATTCAAGCACCTGATTGGTACGCTCTATAAAGAGGTCTCTGTTTGAATCTGCAGGAAGATTAAAAAAATCCGTGCTAAAAAATATCACAACATGTGGCTTGTTTGATAGTTTAGAATTATGATTAATTAAATACGGGAAGGGAATTCTTTGAATTGTACCCATAAAAACTAATGTGAACGCTTCCCTTTTTCTTTTTGGAAGTAACGTATCGTCTGTTCCAAAGCCCGCATTTGTAAATTCATATCCTTCTCAATCCCCTGATTACAAGTAAACTGCATCAATTTAGGCTGTAAGAGTTCTGCTTGAGGACATCGGATATGCCCTTTCAGAAATCCTTTATACTGTTTAAGTTGTGCTGGCCCATCCTCAAAACATTTACCTTCTTTGTGGATGAGTTGAAACACAGGCTCATTGTAAACAAGTGCCCACGCAGCATAGATACCATCACCCCCATATTCCATAAACTTCTTTCGAAAATCATACCAGCTTACACCAAGGACTTTTTCCCCTTCGTAGCGAACACTAAAGGTAAAGTAGGAATTGATGGAATCCTTTGATACTTTTTGAGGAATAAGCCATGTGCACCCTGTTTTACGTATAGCCACAAGATACTTTTCTGCAATACGCTGACGGCGCGAAACGAGGTAATCAATGCGCTCCACCTGAGCAAGACCAACAGCAGCAATAATCTCGGGCATCCGGTAATTAAACCCGAGTGAATCGTGACGAAGGTATTTTGGATCTTGAAAGATATTCTTATCTTTACGAACTCGTGCATTCTCTGCAGTAATATTTTTAAATCCGATACCACCAAATTTTCTCATACGGCGTGCAAGTTCTGCATTGTTAGTAATAAGAATACCGCCTTCTCCAGTTGCTACATGTTTTGAATTCTCAAAGCTAAAACTTCCTACATGCCCAATAGTACCCCCGAGACATCCCCGTGTATCAGTCCCCAAAAAGCATTGCGCGCAATCTTCAAGCACAAAGAGTTTATGTTTCTTTGCAATTCTCATGATAGCATCCATGTTACATACTGCCCCATATAGATGTACGGCCATGATTGCCTTCGTCCTCTTTGTAATCTTCTTCTCAATATCCTTTGGATCAATCAAAAAAGTATCAGGATCGACATCAGCAAAAACAGGAGTCGCTCCAGTATGAAGTACTGCAAAACCACACATAACGACAGTGAGAGCGGGAAGAATAACTTCATCTCCTGGCCCAACGCCAAAAGCCATGAGGGCTTGATGCAGTGTAGATGTACCAGATGTTGAAGTAACAGCATAGGTTACTCCAAAGCGCTTTGCGAATGTTGCCTCAAGTTGCTGGTTCATACTACCGAGTGTTGAACTGCCAAAGCCAGACTCTAGCACGCCTCGCACATACGCAAGCTCATTTCCGGAAAATCTCCAGGTGTTACTTGTCTGAACAAATTTCTGCTTCATATATGTATATCGATGGCTTCTTTCATTGTGGCTCGTTTTGCAAGATAATCCTTCTGCCGAAATAAATTATGCTCTACAATGTCACGTCTACCTGATAAGAATTTCATGATCTCACTAAGTGGAGTCGTGGGGTCAGTCAAGGGCATCTCAGTAATGACTTGTTTAAAAAACTCGTAGTCCTCAATATAATCAAGCGTCAGACGAGCGTCGCTCTCACAGAGGATTGCTGGAGCCATAACGGGTACTCGCTTAAGATCGGTTATAGTGTCAATGTAAGGATCTATCATCTCCGTATCATCAGAAGTCTTGTGAGAAATAACTCGTTCCAAGGCTTCCTTAGTAAAAGCAAAATCAAAACCACCACACACGACTTCTTTCGGCGGATATACCATGTCACAACCGCCAGAGCGGAGCAGATCTGCAGCTTGATCAATGAGACTAGGGTCAACAAATAGATCGTCATTATCGTATGTCACAAAACCGTAGGCACCAAACATATTGAGTGCACCAAGCCAACGCATTAATTTATCCTTAACACTACCACGAAACACCTGTGCCCCGACTGCCTTACCTACTTCTACAAGATAATCATCAGAAGGATCATCTGTTGTACACAAAACAATGTACCGAATATGTGATGCTCCCTGCGCTCGCAAAATATTATGCTCGGTTACTGTCTTGTCTCCAAGTGGTAATAGTGCTTTCCCAGGAAGACGTGTGGAGTTCGTCCGCGCTGTAATAAGACAGTCAATATCTTTAGTCATAAGTCTGTAATGGTCAAGTGTAGCACAGCATTTACTTCATCAGCAAGCACCCTTTCACCGGTGACACGCAGATATATTGACAGGAAATAGAAGATCTTGTAGTATCCTCCCCAGACAGAATAGATCGTTGACACAAAAGGAGAAAAAAATGGAACGAGGAATAAACTCTGTTCTCATTGGAGAACACGCGATTGGACCTGGCGAGCCGACATTCATTGTCGCCGAAATCGGGATCAATCACAATGGATTTCTGAAACATGTGTTTGCACTCATTGATGCAGCGGTTACCGCTGGATGCGATGCGGTAAAGCTTCAGAAACGAACAATCTCTGTAGTGTACTCACCCGAGGAGTTAGAACGTCCAAGAGAGGTACCGAAAGATGTGCTAGAGAATGCTCTTCACAGAAACGCCCTCCCCCCTCAAAATACACAGCGTCTGATAGAGAGTAAGTTTTCTAGCTCAACAAATGGAGATCTCAAGTACGCACTTGAATTTTCCGCACAAGAGTATCAAGAGATTGCCAACTATTGTGCATCTCGTTCTATCATGTGGTTCGCTTCTTGTTGGGATACTGAAGCTCTTAAGTGTATCGAGCAATTCAATCCTCCTTGTCACAAGATTGCATCGGCATGCAACGAGGATGATGAATTGCTACGGGCACTCCGTGCGACAGGAAAACCTCTCATACTTTCTACAGGGATGACTGACCTACAGGGAGTTCATGACGCAGTACGAGTACTCGGAAATCATGAGCTGATTATTCTGCATTGTACCAGTGTATACCCAACAGGAACACAGTTTGGTACCGACATGCTCAGCCTTATAAACATCGCAGGGATAGATACTCTATGTAAAGAGTTCGGAGTCCCCATTGGTTTTTCCAGTCATGACAGTGGTATTATGCCCACATACGCAGCAGTGGTACGAGGTGCTTGTATGGTTGAAAAGCACATCACGCTTGAGCCAAGTATGTGGGGATCCGATCAGCGAAGTTCTATTCCTCCTCACACACTCATTGATCTATGCCGGATGATACGCGAATTTCGTTACATCTTAGGGAATGGGGAAATCACAATACTTCCCAGCGAAGTGCCGCAGATGGAGAAATTACGACGAGTCCGCAGACAAAGATGAGGGAGTCTCTAAACCGCCAATCTTATGATCTTATGATTGGCGGTTTTTCTATCTCTTTCTATCTTTTGTATCTGCAGAGATTTCTGGAGGCCAATTTCTTAATTCTACCTGCATGATGTCTTCTACGGCTAAAGTGCGGAGTTGAGTCAGCACATCCTCTGGCAGAGGTCCCATAAGTGCTGCATCGAGCGCATTTTGAATATGAGAAAACTTATTACTTCCTACGAGAACCGTTGTAATTGCCGTATTAGAGAGGGCAAAGCGAATGGCAAGTTGCGGTAATGTGATACCAAGTTGCGCTGCGATCACTGCTGCGCTATCAGAATTCTTTTTTAAATCAGAGAGCGAAGAAGCAAGAAACTGCGACGCGGGAGTCAGCGCTCCCTTCATTAATACAGAGCGATTAATAATACCAAGATCATGCTTTTTTGCCTCGGGCATGATTTCTTTTGTCATACGTTGGTCAAGGATACTATGAGCAAGTTGCAGGGTATCAAAGAAATTAGATTCGATGGCAGCAAGTGGTGCTTCTTCTCCTCGAGTGGAAATACCAACAAAACGAACCTTGCCTGCATCTTTTAGTTTCTGCATCGCATGAATGATACTCCCATTACGAATACGTTCTGCTGTACCGCCGTGCACCTGTACTAATTCAAGGTGATCCACACCAAACTTACGTAGACTTACCTCCACTTCAGAGATCATTGCCTGAGCCAAATCGGCATCACTGATGTCTTCTCCCCTATCAAGAATATGCCCACACTTAGTGCTCACGATGACCCCGGGCAGATGTTGTATACCAGAAGCAGCGATTCGTTCTTCAGCAAGTTGATAATAAGGAGCTGTATCAATAAAAGTCACCCCCGCTTCTATCACCTTACGCAAAAATGTCGCCACCTCCTCTTCTGAAGGGAGTGTACGTGGACCTAGACCATATAAGTACCCAATGACGGTGGTTCCGAGACTAATTTCTGAGATAGAGATATTAGTTCGTCCAAGCCTGCGCTTTGCAAGTGTTTGCGACATTTCTTTACTATAAGCGCAAAAAAACAGCAATGCAAATAAAAACCCCATCAGCCGCGGCTGATGAGGTTGTGCGATCATGGATTCAGAACAGGCGTAGTGTTGTTTGGTCAACTCCATAAACAGAGAGGATTTCGTTTGCGAAGTCGCGTATCGCACCCTTGCCCGCAGGGCGGATACTCACATAATCTGCCATGTCCAAGACAACTTTCTCAGCAGTACAAGGAGCAGCACGGAACCCAACAAACTCTAAGAGCGGAACATCCACTAAATCATCTCCCATCGCGGCACAGTATTCAGAATGGATTGAAAGAGAAGAGAGCCATTGTTTTACTGCGTCCCGTTTGGCGTTATGACCCACTCCCATAAAGAGCTTGATTGGGTACCACCCACCCTGACTCAAGGGAATCTGTGCCGAAGGCAGCCGATTCCACTTCTCAACAAGAAATCGTGCGGCAACCGCATTGTGCTCGCTCTCATTGGTGGCAATGGCAATACGGAGGCCAATGTCTCGCAAGAGAGAAATCCCCTGTCCGTCGTAGTGACTCCTTGATTTAATTATGGCGCCATCTACATACCCGATTGCTTCTGTGTTGTCCGTGCATACCCCATCAAAATCAAGAACAAGTGCCTTGAGAGCGAGGAGTCTTTGAATACGAACTTTCGGATTAAGCATTACTAAACCCTCCTTTTTCAAATATATCTGCCATCTATTCTACCATGCAGTCTTCCCTCCGTCAACAACAAGGTTTGCCCCGGTCATCATCGCTGATGCATCGGAGCAGAGAAAGATAATGGAACCAGAATACTCCCCGTGCTCCGCCATACGGCCAAGCATATTTGCTTCACCGTAGCTCGCCACAAAATCCTTCGGGAGTGTCTCCATACGCATTCCTGTGGGAGAAAAGGAGTTCACGCGCACACCAAAGCGTCCGAGCCGCGCAGCCCACTGACGGGTAAGCCCAAGGATGCCCGACTTAGTTGTCGTGTAGGCAATAGACTTAAAGCGTTTGTCCCCTGGGTCATTGTATACACGGTGATCATGCGCAATGAGTGAGAGGTCGGATGCAACATTAACGATTGATCCAGACTTTTGTTTCATCATTATGGGCGCAACAGCTTTTATACAGATCATAGTACCCGTTAAGTTTACGGTGAGCTCTTTCTCCCACAGTTCAATAGGGTACTCTTCATAGGGCGCAAAGGCTTGTGTCGCATTTTTTGCTCCTACAGCAGGATTGAGTGCCGCGTTATTAATGAGCGCATCTATCCTTCCAAATTGTTTTATGATTTTCTTGACCGCACTTTGAACAGCTTTCTCTGAAATAATGTCTACACACTCATAGAGGACATGAGGGATAGGAGTTGTCTGACTGCCAGTATCCCACACCACAACTAGTGCCCC
>CAZNKH010000022.1:0-8945 GCA_964574105.1 uncultured Candidatus Saccharibacteria bacterium
CAAGGGTTTGGCTGTTCGCCAATTAAAAAGATACGCGAGCTGGGTTCAAACCGTCCAGGAGGTAAGGATACCCTTTACCTTTTGAACCGTTTGAGCCCCTTTGAGGAGAAAGTTTTTGTCTTTTTGTCTATGAAATATCTGATAGAACCAATCACATCACGGCGGCTCAAGAAAGTAATTTCTTGATGCGTCGCTAACTTGTATCGGTGAAATCCATTTACAAAGTGGATAATACCGAGGGAATGTTTTGACACACTTATGTGGGTATAAAAACAGCCCGTAGAGACTAATTGTTAGCCATCCTATAAAACAGGATGAAGGTATAGTCCAATGCGCACAGTAATGTGCGGGAACATGCGTGAGACAGGTTGGTCTCCTATCTGCTGCAGGCGTTGATACTTGAGAAGATTTGCTCCTAGTACGAGAGGACCGGAGTGAACTGACCGCTGGTCTATCTGCTGTCCCGCCCGGGGCACTGCAGAGTAGCTATGTCGGGAATGGATAACCTCTGAAAGCATCTAAGAGGGAAGCCAACTTCAAGATTAGGTATCGTTATAGATCCGTGGGAGATGACCACGTTGATAGGCTCTCGGTGTACGCACAGTAATGTGTTTAGCCAAGGAGTACTAATCCATCGACGCCAAATCCTATTAGGAAACCTCTACATCATTGATTGTTCTTTTTACTTTGATCTTCCGCACTTCGTTCTGGTGGTTTGGTGGAGGGGTCACACCCGGCTCCATTCCGAACCCGGCAGTTAAGCCCTCTCGCGCCGATGATACTCGTAAGGGGAAAGTAGGTGACCGCCAGAACCAAGTTCAGAAGATCTGCTATACTGATACCATATGGACCCGTGGGCATTGAGACGACAAACAATAATCCTCGGAACAGTCACATTTGTAGCACTCGGCGTCGCCATTGGTGCGTATTTTTTGTACCGTCCCGCTCCCTCATGTAGTGACGGTATGCAGAACCAGAGTGAGCTTGGTATCGACTGTGGTGGTCCCTGCGCTCCTGTGTGTGAAGGAGAGGCGCGCTCATTGGTTGTAGAGTGGGTGAGAGTTTTTCCCGTAAGCAATGGTCTCTATGATATTGTTGCTCGAGTGAGTAACCAAAACGAGATTATCGGTACGCCCTCCTTCTCGTACACATTTGAGTTGTTTGACAGTGAGAATATCTCTATCACGAGAAAGGCGGGAACGACATTTGCAAACCCTAATGAGTCTTTTTATATCTTTGAGAGTCTTATCTCCGCAGGCGCGCGCATCCCCGCACGAGCGGTTCTTACCATAGATACCACACATTCGTGGTCTCGCTATGTTGAGGCTACTCCTAAGCTCTCTATAGTAAATAAACAGTATGTTGATGATCCTGCGCCACTTGCGACTGCTACTGTAATTAATAACACACTCAAGACTCTGAATAATATCCGTGCACTCGTAGTACTCTTTAACGAAGAGGGAATTGCGTATGGTGCAAGTGCCACGATTGTAAAGGTCTTAGCAAAGGATGCACAGGAGCCACTCTCGTTTACTTGGCCATCATCCTTTGGTACTGATCCAGCACGAATGGATGTGCAGTCTCGCGTCTCCGTGTGGGATAGTACGCTGTAGCTGTGACGATCCTGACACAATTTTTTGGACGCGTGCGCATTGATTGGATGCTCTTTTGTGCTGTGCTCCCGCTTCTCGCCGGGGGACTCGTGACAATGGAGTCCTTTGAGAGTGGAGCGGATTATTTCTTTATCCGTCAGTTGATGTGGGTACTTGTCTCAATCGCAACATTCTTTTTTGTGAGTGCGATAGATTGGCGTTTTTTAAAGCGTAGCGGCGTACTGGCAGGACTTTTTGTTTCAATGGTGCTGGTGCTCTTTGCACTTTTTGGCCTGGCGCGCACGGTACGCGGTGTACAGAGTTGGCTCACCTTTGGTGGGGTCTCTTTTCAGCCTGCTGATTTTGCTAAGCTCATCTTAATTATCCTGCTCGCAAAGTATTTTTCTCGTCGGCATATTGAAATTGCCAATGTACGGCACATTCTTGTTTCTGGTATCTACGCGCTCATCTTTTTTGTGCTTGTGTTTCTCCAGCCAGACTTTGGTTCTGCAATGATTATTTTTGCCATTTGGCTTGGTATGGTACTGGTATCGGGGATTAGCAAACGGCATTTACTCATTGTCTTTTTGGTTGGGATGGCGGCATTTCTCTTTGCGTGGACAACAGTGCTTGAGGATTACCAAAAGGCGCGCGTGGAGACATTTTTGAATCCACTCTCCGACATCCGTGGGTCTGGCTACAATGTGTATCAGAGTATGATTGCTGTTGGGTCAGGGCAGGTGGTGGGGAAGGGGGTTGGCCTTGGGACACAATCTCGACTCAAGTTTTTACCCGAATATCAAACCGACTTTATCTTTGCCGCGTTTGCGGAGGAGTGGGGTTTTGTTGGGGTGAGCATCCTCTTTCTCCTCTACGGGATTGTATTTTGGAGAATTGTGGTAACGGCTCGCCAAGGCGCGACTAACTTTGAGTCGCTCTATGGACTAGGCATCGCTATTATGCTCCTGAGTCACTTTGTGATCCATGTGGGGATGAATATAGGACTCTTGCCGGTAACCGGCTTGCCGCTCCCTTTTATGAGCTATGGTGGGTCACATCTCTTTATGGAGTTTATTGCGCTTGGTATTTTGATGAGTCAACGCCGCTACACCCGCGCCTCCCATCGTGACGATATGCACAATGAATTTGTGGGGGTATAACGATGGAAGTGAGACTCCCATCAACTTGATACAAAGAAACATAATCTAATTAATTATTGAGCGGAAGAATTGTATCAAGATATGATGCTGGCGAGGAAGTATCCCAATAGCGTATATTTCCACTACATCCTAATTTCGATGCAATATTATTTTTTTCCGTTTCATTAGGGGAGGTGACAGATTCTAAATCTGCCATCAAATATAATTTATTCACATCAGTGTTGCATTCTACAACAATAAATCTAAAGAAAGTCCCCGAGTTATTTACCGTGCCTTGATATACCCCAGAATCTTTTAAGCATTTCACAACACTGTGACAAATAGTACCTAATGGAGTACAGGATCCCGTATTACTATAGGTGGCGTCTATTCATCCAATACCCCCAGAAACACCTGTCCATCTTGCTCCACAGTATTCTGTTCCAGAGATATAATTTGTAACCCAGTTGCCATATCTTGATTGGTATAAATAATACGAAGTACGTAACTCTCTCATTGTCTGAATCGTTTTAGAATCCCTCGCCTTCTTTCTCGCATCATTCACACTCACCAATACGATAGACGAAAGGATACCGATGATCCCAATCACGACCAGTAGCTCTATGAGGGTGAAGCCTTGTTTGGGGGGGTGTGCCCATATTAATAAGGATTACAGATGCAATAGAATCTGCTTGGTGTCTTACTACACCAATTTGCACCAGCATTCCAAGGCCTACATGAAGGAGATATACCAGTATCCGTACTCGGACCGGTTTCAAGCTCTGCAACAAGAATAGCGCCTATCTTCATTGTAGCAGATGTTGGAATTGTTAACCCATAATTATAATATCTATAAGCAAATTTTGACGGAGAAGATGGTACTTTAGATAAAAGTTTTTCTTTTACAAGTATATCTGCCATATATTCGAAATCTTTTTCACGACTATTACCACCTTTTATATAATCCGGATATTTACCGTATTTGGAATAATACAATGCTAATGCGGTTCTTATTTCTCGGAAGTCGCTTATGACTCTCGCATCTCTTGCCTTCTTTCTCGCATCATTCACACTCACCAATACGATAGACGAAAGGATACCGATGATCCCAATCACGACCAGTAGCTCTATGAGGGTGAAGCCCGTCTTGTGAGACTGGACCCGTTGTCTTACATCTTCCATATTATGACGATGGAGAGAAGTATCATCCCGAGGCCGAACGCAGCCAGGATGACATTTGCTATACGCGCAGAGAATTTGCCGCCCGATGCTCGTACCAACAAACCAACCATACCCTTTGCCTCGGTTACTGACCCTTCTCCCTGGTATCCTGTAGATCTTATAATACTCCCTTCTTCAAATTGGACATCAGCCATAAACGCATTATAGCTCTCTGTACACGCGAATGGTACCCTCAATCATTGTTTCTGTGGAAAAGTCTTGCATCACCGATTCTTTCAATCTACGGCCAAAATACTCACTTTTCTTAGCGTCCGCCGCGAGGAGCCGTACCGCATCGGTAATGGCAGTTGGTGCCTCTGGGTCTATAAGAAGTCCATTTTTCATACTTGTAATAATTTCGGGAATGCCGCCGACTGAGGTAGTGAGAACAGGGAGTCCAGCCGCACCAGCTTCAAGAAGCGCATAGGGGAGTCCCTCTTTACGAGATGGAAGGAGAAAGAGATCAAAGGCAGGCAGATACTCTGCCGCACGCTCTATCCGTCCCGCTACAATAATCTGCCCTTCCAACCCCCTCTCTCTGATATCTTTTTCTAGTATTCTACGGAGCTCGCCATCTCCCATAATGACCCATACCCACGGGACGGTTTGCAGTGCGGCAAGTCCTTCAACTGCGGTATTCAATCCCTTATTGGGGTGTAGCTCTGCAATGGTAGCAATCCGGTAACTGGTGTAATGCGCGGCGAGTTGGGGAATCTGTTTAATGAGGAGTTCCCACGCTTCTCCTCGGGAGAGTACTGTATCTGTTACGGTGATACCGTTATGGATAGTACTCATCTTTTGTGATGCAAAGGGGAAATATGCGAGATGCTTCCTCGTGTGTTCTGATACGGTAATGGTGGCATGAGAAAGAAGAACCGTGAGCCAATGTAGTGTACGGTACAGTGCGCGCTCCCTCCATGGGCGTGCCTCTTCTGACGCCCAGCCATGTGCGGTGAAAATAATACGAGGAACGCCACATATCCTTCCCGCGAACGCTCCCAAGAAACCAACTTTTGAGCTGTTGAGGTGGAGGATGTCTGGATGTGTAGTGCGGATGAGCGTGAGAAGTTCGCGAAAGCTCTGCCAGTCGCCCTTCCACGAGAGATCACGCTCTAAATGTTGTACGGGCATCGTTCGTATCCGCTGCTCTGTAAGCAGATCAAGAAGCTCGCTCTTTCTACCTGACTGGACTCCCGCCGCAACCACTATACGGTATCCTCGTGTGTGTAATCCACGAGCAAGATCGTACACATAACGCTGTGCGCCTCCCCAATTACCCTTGGTGACCACGATGAGTACCTTTTTTGGAGTATCCTTATTCACGATGCAAGTATAGCATATTTCATAAATCTGTGGTATTATACATTTTATGTTAGTCCGCTTTAGACGCGAGGCATTTCTCCTTTTTTTGGGAGATGTTCTTGCACTAAGCTCTGCACTCTACCTCTCGCTGATGTTGCGCAGTTTATCTGTACCGACATTTGCGACTCTCATGGAGCACTTTCTCCCTTTTTCTTTAATTACAGTAGTATGGTTACTCATTTTTTACATTTTTGATTTATACGGAAAGCAGACCTTAGTAACCCGCTCTCATCTCTCGGGGATGATTATGCGGGCGCAGGTGTTGAATGGGGTGATTGCGGTAATATTTTTCTATCTTATCCCTTTCTTTAGTATTGCGCCAAAGACGATTCTCTTTATCAATCTCTTTGTCTCAACGATACTCATCTACATCTGGCGTCGCTTTATCTCCGAAATGATTCCACGGGGAAGACAAGAGTCCATTGTTGTGTTAAGTGATGTTGTTGAGGCTCAGGAGCTCATTTGTGAGCTTGAGCAGAATGTAAAGTATGCGGTGCGTGTACTCGAACCATCTGTCTTGAGTACCGCACAGGCAAGCAACGTCTCGTTTGTGGTGCTCGATCTCTCTGATAGCGAGCGAGAAGGTCGTCTGAGTAACTTCTACGCACTTCTTCTCTCCGGAGTACGCTTTATTGATGTGGCAACCTTCTACGAGGAGATTTTTGATCGGATACCGCTCTCGTGTGTTGATGAACGCTGGTTCTTGGAGCATATTACGAGCCGGCCGAAGCAGATCTACGATACGGTCAAACGGGTGCTGGATGTCTGCATTGCGGGCATTGTGTGGCTCGTTACCATCCCGCTTTACCCGTTGGTGTATCTTGCCATCAAATTAGATGACGGCGGGCCACTCTTTATTGATCAGGCACGCGTTGGAAAAAAGGGAAAAATCTTTCGTATTCATAAGTTCCGCTCCATGCGTGATGGTAAGGAAGTGACACGAATAGGAAAGTTTTTGCGCAAGACGCGCATTGATGAGATACCACAGCTCATGAGTGTAATCCGCGGCGATCTTGCACTAATTGGTCCTCGTCCGGAGATGCCGCACTATGTAGAGTCGTATCGCAAAGAGATCCCCTACTACGATGCACGGCATATGCTTCCCCCGGGCTTAAGTGGCTGGGCACAGATCTACCACGATAATCACCCGCACTTTGCGCAAGCACTTGAGGCGACCAAAGAGAAGCTCTCGTATGATCTCTTTTATGTGAAAAATCGTTCTCTTTGGCTTGATCTCAAAATTGCACTCAAGACGATTAAAATACTATTGCTCCAAAAGGGGATATAAGTACTTACGCAATGAAAGATACTCGTGTGCACAAGTTGATACAAAAGGAGCGTACGCGGCAGCAGCAAGTAGTGAATCTGATTGCATCAGAAAATTATGTGTCAGATGATGTACTCACAGCCCTTGCATCCGAGTTTACCAATAAGTATGCAGAAGGGTATCCGGATGCACGCTACTACGGAGGGAATGAAGTGGTGGATGAGCTAGAGCGACTCACCCAAGCGCGAGCGCTTGCTCTCTTTGGTCTCTCTTCCAATGTGTGGTCTGTGAATGTCCAGCCACTCTCTGGCTCCTCTGCGAACCTCGCAGTGTACTACGCGACAATTCCTGCGCACGGAAAGATCATGGGCCTTGAGCTCTCCCATGGCGGGCATCTCACGCATGGTCACAAAGTTTCCGCAACAGGGAACCTCTGGACATCGATCCACTATGCACTTGATCCAAAAACTGAGCTACTCAATTATGGGGCAATCAAAAAAATAGCACAGAAAGAAAGACCGGATATCCTTGTTGCCGGTTACACTGCGTACCCGCGCTTGATTAATTGGAAAAAGATGCGCGAAGTGGCACACGCCGGTGGGGCCTTGTTTATGGTAGATATGTCTCACATCGCTGGGCTTGTGGCAGGGAGAGTGTACCCATCACCTTTCCCTTACGCGGATGTAGTAACAACTACGACTCATAAAACACTCCGTGGTCCACGAGCGGCGCTCATCTTTACCCGCCATGGGCGAGGTGAAAATAGGGATGATATACATAAAAAAATAGACAAGGCTGTCTTTCCCGGTTTGCAGGGTGGACCACACATGAATACGATTGCAGGGGTAGCGGTAGCGCTTAAAGAAGCACAGTCTGCCTCATTTAGAAAGTATGCCGCGCAGGTGGTACAGAATGCCAAGGCACTCGCGAAAGAATTGGCAAAGCTCGGATTCCGTCTTGTTTCTGGTGGTACTGATACTCATCTCATCCTCTTGGATACTTGGGAGAAAGGAAAGGGGATCGGTGGAACTGAAGCGAGTGAGAGGCTTGAAAAGGCGGGAATCATTGTGAACAAAAATACTATCCCCTGTGATACACGGAGTCCCAAGGATCCATCGGGAATCCGCCTTGGAACTGCGGCGGAGACAACACGGGGGAAGAAGGAAAAAGATATGATTCTCCTTGCACGGAGAATTGCACAGATTCTTAAACAATGATCATCAACGGGAGAAAATTAGCGAAAAAACTTGAAGAGTCTATCGCGCATCAGATAGAAAAATCAGGAGCCTCACTCATCCTTGCTATCATACAGGTGGGGGAGAATGCGATATCGGAAAACTTTATCCGTATGAAGCGCGAGTTTGCCGAGCGGGTTGGTGTTGGTGTGCTGATAAAACGAGTCATACAGATTCCCGAGAGTGATGTGGAGGCGCGTGCTATTGCCGCGGTGAGAGAGTGCGGAGAGATTGCAGATGGACTCATTGTGCAGTTACCACTCCCCTCCTTATGTGATACCACGCGCGTACTTGCTGGTATAACTCCAGAGAAAGATGTAGATGCGTTGTCACCCAATCCGCTAGTACTCTCTCCTGTTGTGGAAGCAATCCGGCACATCTTTGAAAGTCAGCATGTCACACTCAAGAATAAACGCGTGCTCATTATTGGACGGGGTCGCTTAGTGGGGGTACCAATTGCAGAATGGCTTTCGGGGAATGGCACAACCGTGGATGTGATTGATGATGAAGTAGAGGACCTGAACACTTACACTCGCTCGGCAGATATTATCATCTCTGGTGCAGGGTCTCCACACCTTATTAAACCTTCTATGATTGCTGACGGTAGTGTGTTAATAGACTGCGGAGCGAGTGAGGCGGGCGGTAAGGTGCTCGGCGATGCGGATCCGGCTTGCGCAGAGAAGTGCTCTGTGTTCACTCCTGTCCCTGGCGGCGTGGGGCCACTTACGGTGGCAATGCTCTTCCAAAACCTGCTCAAGCTCTCTCGCCTTGCAAAACGGTAGGGGAGTACTAGGATAGATAGAAAGCTCTTACAAAAGGGGGATGATACTATGTTCCTTAGCATCGTGAGCATTTCTGTAATGCTTTTCTGTTTGGCCTCGGTCATTATCGCCTGTACCACTAAAGTAGTTGACTGTTTCTCTTCGCAGGAGAGGGAGGGCACGAGCGCGGTATGGTCACTGGTCGCCTTTGCAGCGTTTGGAATTTTTTGCATCATTATTTTTATACGCGATATCTTCGCGTTGCTCCCACCATCCGCCCCGCTCTCCTAACCGAGCGGGGTTTGTTTTTTTGGTGGGCGATACAGGGCTCGAACCTGTGACCTCATCGACGTCAACGATGCGCTCTA
>CAZNKH010000023.1:0-8925 GCA_964574105.1 uncultured Candidatus Saccharibacteria bacterium
CCGGGGGTGAGAATCGAACTCACGACCTTGGGTTTATGAGTCCCACGCTCTAACCATCTGAGCTACCCCGGCGTACGAAACATATAGTGCCATAAAAATAGAAAAACGCCAATGATTCTTTGGCGTTTTTCATAACGGTTGCGGGGGTTGGATTTGAACCAACGACCTTCAGGTTATGAGCCTGACGAGCTACCACTGCTCCACCCCGCGATTGTGTACGGGGCGCACCCCGTGATACAAAGTGACTATAGCACACAATCAAATATATTCAAACTCACGGAAGACCTTTTCGTACAAACCAATGATGCGCCTCACCTCCCGTGACGAGAGTGGGACTGCATTCCCGTCATGCGCCACTCTATTGCGTGCTCTATGCGCCTCCCACGCATCATCAAGAGTGGTAAAGTCGCTCTTCTCTATTAGCTTCATCTTTTCACCAAGACTCCCTCCATTTAAGTTCATCGTGCCAACAATCTCTTCAAGGATGGTATCTGCTTCAATAATAGCAACACGCCAGTCTGACTCATTATCAGAATTCAGTTTTTCTTGAATAAAGTCCCAGCGTATTTCATTCTCTGTACGCATCTTTTCTGTAGAAATCTTTTCAGCTTCAGCATACTCCCCTTTCTCCTTCTCAATATCTAACAAAATAATTTTGTACACGCTCCATATAATGAGTACAAAAGCAACGGTAGAAAAAATGACTACAATCAATTTGTACCAAAAAAGAGCATTCGCGATTGCAGGGACGAGGAGAATATCACCACCCCAGATCGCTAATGCAAGTCCGCGCACAAAGCGCAGAAACTGATAGGAGTAGTAAAAGAGTGCGTCAACCCACATTGATATCTTTTCCTATACTAAAAAGTGTGGACTCGTCAAAGTATGGTGCAATCAATTGGAACCCGACCGGCAATCCATTTTTCGTTGCTCCTGAGGGGATAGAAATGGCGGGAAGCTCAGCAATATTTGCTGGCACGGTGAAAATATCTTCTAGATACATCTGGAGCGGATCAGCGGCCTTCTCTCCCTGCGCAAACGCGGGCGAAGGCGTTGTGGGGATAGCAATCGCGTCCACCGAGGCGAAGGCGGTCTCAAAATCTCGTCGTATCACCGAGCGCATCGCGCAGGCCTTGCGATAGTAGGCATCATAATAGCCCGCGGAGAGTACATAGGTACCGAGGATAATTCGGCGCTTTGCTTCTCTGCCAAACCCCGTTCCGCGCGTCTTCATATAATCATCAAAGAGATCCTTGCCATCTAAGTGGAGGCCAAAGCGTACTCCATCAAAACGCGCGAGGTTGGTAGAGACTTCTGCCGGCATCAAAATGTAGTAGACGGCAAGCGAGTGAGTAATGGCAGGGAGACTAATGTCACATATCTCGTAGCCCTTCGCACGGAGCTCTGTGAGTGTCTCCTCAAAACGCGCGAGTATCTCTGGGTCAACTCCCTTCTCCAAAAAATGTCTCGGAACACCAATCTTCTTTCCTTTCATCTTCACTGGTACCCGTGAGGGATTAACGGTCGTAGAGTCCATCGGGTCAAGACCAGTAATCGCATTAAATACAAGCTCTGCATCAGCAACTGTTTTTGTAAATGGTCCAATTTGATCAAGAGAGGATGCCATTGCCATGAGTCCCGAGCGCGAGACTCGCCCGTAAGAGGGCTTTAAGCCCACTACACCGCAAAAGGCCGCTGGCTGGCGGATTGACCCTCCGGTATCGGACCCCAGTGCCGCCAAAGCCATACCGGCAGAGACAGCCGCCGCAGAGCCACCCGAGGATCCGCCGGGCACTTTACTGGTATCTCGCGGATTTCTTGTTGGGCCAAAGGCAGAGTTCTCAGTAGATCCCCCCATTGCAAATTCATCCATATTGGTTCTGCCAAGAAAGATGGCACCCGCCTCTCGTAGCTTTTGGATAACAGTTGCATCGTAGGAGGCAGTGTAACCTTCAAGTATCTTTGATGCAGAACTTACCTTCTTCCCCTTGATCAAAATATTGTCTTTCACCGCAAAAGGAATGCCGGCAAGAGCACCAAGTTGTTCCCCTTTCTTTCTCCGCGCATCAATCGCCTCTGCTTGCGCAAGCGCGTCACTGAATACTTCTAAATATGCGTGTATTTCCGGATCTTCTGTATTGATACGCGCGAGATACGCTTCGGTCAATTCTCGTGCTCCCAAGGATCCTCGTGAGAGTTCCTCACTCGCGCTATGTATCGTAAGCGTATCAAGTGAGACTGTCATACTACTTTGAAAGGATTTGTTTGACTGAGATGCATCCGTTCTCTGTCTTTGGAGCGGCAGACAAGAGGAGGTCAGTGTACTCTTTCGGCTCGTGTGGGCTATTATCCTCTCGCATTGTGTTGTGAGAGATCTCTCGTTCTCCATCAATTGTCGCATCTACCGACGCAAGTTCAGAGACATACGAAAGGATGGATGTGAGATCCTTGGTGAGTGCTTCTTTTTCTTCTCCCGTCAATTCAAGACGAGAAAGCTCTGCAAGCCGTTCTACATCGTTACGCGTTATGGCATTGTTCTGCATACGCGAATCCTATCACTTTTTGACGAGCTTGAGAAATTGTTCTTCAGAAAGAATGGCGACACCGAGACTGCGTGCCTTATCTGCTTTGGAACCAGGATTCTCACCCTCCACCACATAGTCTGTTTTTGAAGATACCGATTCAGAAATATCTCCTCCCCGCTCACGCACTAAACGCTTTGCCTCATCACGGGTAACAGACGAGAGTGTGCCGGTAAAGATAAAAGACTTTCCAAAAAGAATGGTATACTCCCTTCTTTTTACCGTCTCAATGATCAGCTCCCCAAGTAGATCGTCCACTAATTTCTTATTTACACTCTCTCTGAACCAATCATAGATAGATTGTGCAATTACTTCACCAACGCCATGCACAGTCTGGAGATTCTCTACACTCGCTTCTCGTATGCGGGCAAGCGTGCCAAAATGCTCGGCAAGATCCTCTGCGGTCTCTTCTCCTACCTGCGGGATAGAGAGCGCGATAATGAAGCGTGCGAGTGAAATAATTTTCTTTGCACGAATTGCTCTCACCAAGTTCCCAGCCTTCTTTCTTTTAAATGAGGGAAGATTGACAAGGTCTCCCTCTGTTAAGGTAAAGATATCGGGAAATCGTGCGATCAATCCGTGGTCAAGCAAGAGGTCAATAATTTTTGGTCCCAATCCATCAATATCAAACGCATGTTTGCTGGCAAAGTGGTGGAATTTGCGCCGTTGGATTGCCCCGGAGTGACGATCTATACAACGGTAAGTAGCTTCTCCTGGGATGCGTTCTATAGCGCCGCACTCGGGGATACTTCGTGGGAATACAAACTTTTTTTCTTTCCCGCTTCGCATCTCGGTGAGCACACTCACAATATCGGGAATCACATCCCCTGCTTTTTGAATGACGACGGTGTCCCCCACTCGCACATCAAGTCGCGTAATTTCATCCTCATTATGAAGTGTTGCGCGAGAGACCGTAGAGCCATCCACAAGTACCGGTTTAAGCACTGCAACAGGGGTAACGACACCGGTACGCCCCACTTGGAGTACTATATTTTCTACAACAGTTGTGGCCTGCTCCGCGGGAAATTTATACGCAATGGCAAAGCGCGGTGCCTTACCGGTAAATCCCAAGCGTTCTTGGAATGTGCGCTCATTGATCTTTACCACCACTCCATCAATGCCGTATGGCTCACGGAGTCTTCGTGTCGTCCATTTTTTGTAGAATGCAAATACTTCAGTAATGTCTCTACAGTGCGCGTAGTGTTTGTTTACCTTAAATCCAAGCTGTGAGAGAAGTGATAGCTCTGCTTCTTGATCCTCTGGTGTTTCTCTGTACTCAGCAATATCGTAAATAAAGCTGTCTAAATTTCGTGTAGCAACAATACGCGGATCTAATTGTCGTATGGTCCCTGCCGCCACATTCCGCGGGTTTGCATAGAGTTCCTTCCCATCCTTCTTCTGCCGCTCATTCAATGCTTCAAATTCTTTTTTTGAAATCCACACCTCCCCCTCAACAATAATGTCCACCTCCTGCTCTAGTTTGAGTGGAATAGAGTCTATCGTTTTAATATTTGCAGTCACATCCTCCCCCACTCGTCCATCTCCTCTCGTTGCCGCAGTAACCAGAACACCTTTCTTGTAAGTGAGAACGATCTTAAAACCATCTATCTTCAACTCACACACATAGGAGTAAGGCTTGCTGTGCCCAACCACAGTCTTGTGCGAAGATGTGCCCACTCCCTTCTCCACCCGCTCGTCAAAGGCACGCATATCCTCCTCGGTAAAAGCATCGTTGAATGACCATTGCGGAATGCGGTGTTCTATCTTGGTAAATTTTGCAAGCGGCTCTCCACCCACACGCTGTGTGGGAGAATCAGGGGTAACAAGCTCTGGGTGCGCCGCCTCTAGCTCGGCCAATTCTCGCTTCAGCGAGTCTAGTGCCTCGTCACTCAACTCCTGCTTGTCCAGTACATGGTACAAGTATCGATGCCGATTGATAGTCTCGCGGAGTTTAAACAGTCGTTTTTTAATATCAATAAGGCTCACGGGTCTTAATTTTCTTTTCTGTGTGAGAGTACTTTAACAGCAGGACGCACTCCATCTTTCTTAATCCCATCAACCCCTCTTGTAAACCCTGCACATATACTAGTTCCTATAAGATTTACAGAATCTTCAGCATTTAAGTAATGTATCGCGGCACAAGGTATATTTGCCTGTTCTGTTGTTTGATTTTCCTTTATATCTGCATAGGGAGATAAAACAAATACATACTGTTTAGAAAACATGTCGTTATGGTAAGTCTTGAGAGAGGTCTGGGCTATTGAGGAATCGTCAAATTCACTTTTCGGGACAAAACAATACATCTGTGTTGCATTTGTGATATCTTCTTTTTCCATATAATCATATACTGTCGATCCTGCATCACTATTTAGATAATAGCGTCTCATATATCGCCGACATGCATCTGCCGCATCTGCCGCATAGTATGCTTGCATCCCCTGATACTCAGCTCTTCCGATGATTATTGTTCTTATAGCAATATTATTCATCAGTAATACCATCATCAAGATAACTCCGATCAAAATGATTGCATACAGAAGAGCCACCCCTTTTTTTCTTACAAATCTTATCTTTGAATATCGATAGAACATAGATTAAAAAAATATCTTTCTGTATACCATCGTAGAAAGAGTAACGGAATGAGCAGAAGCGCCACTTCCCCAAGAGACTGAGGCGGTAATACGGACAGCATCGTATAAAGTTATGAAATTTGAATTCCTATCTGGTAAGAGATCTCCATCTCCCCCAAGATTGTTGTGATATACACGCGGAGCCGCAGTACGAATAAGATCTACGGAAAGTTTCCTACTAAAAATGGTTTTTTCATTAGATGTGTCAGCATTGACGATATTTGTATAATACACTGTTTCGGGGCCCGTTACAGTAACTTTCTTCACCAGAAGATCGTTCGGATCCAATGAGAAAGTATTAATCTGAGCAGGGATTGTTTCTAGAATTCCTTTCTCTATGCCAGCAATCTGAATCCCGCAGTAACGCGGGGATAGAACTCTTCCGGATAATGGCTGGCTATTACACTCTTTAAGTAATTTTGAATTACTTCTTATGTCATAGTATGAGCAGAATCTTGCCCGATCTTGGTAATTATTAGAAGAAGGATTAATACACCATGCTGGAATACCCTTAACATTGCCTACGAATGTCTCTGTATCTTTAGAGTAAGCCTCATCTTCTGAAAGATGCATTTTTGCCAGTTCTAGCGCTTCTTGTGCTAGATATAATGCGGTAAGTTCATTTATCTTTTTGTTTAGTTGCTGTCCCGCCCGGATGTAATATCCAATTGGGAGAGTAATCATTAATACAACAATACCAACCGCGACCACTGTCTCAACAAGGGTAAAACCACGGAAATATCTTGTTCTTTTATTTGTGAAGAAGAAGATCATGGATTTCGTGATTGAACTGCAGTTTGTAAATGGATTGTCCGTGTAGTTCCTTTAACTTTCGCATCCAAGCCGATAATAATTCCTAACTGCTTTGTAGAACTGTCATTTAGTACGGGGGTTATAATAAAACTGGTTACTTCAATATCATCTGGGGTGATCTTTCCAGACACACAATCATCATCAGCAATATTGTCAGCGCCTTTTATGTCACATCTGTTATACATCAGAGAATTACCATCGCGATAAAAATAGAATTCACGCAAGACATTCTCAACGGTATTATAAGTTCTAAAAGCAAGATTTTCCCCATAATTTGATGAATCATCTGGAGCACAAGAGCTACTAGTACAGGGATCTGTATTACAAGCTTTTCTTACTGTATTAAAACATTGTTCATATTTATAACAAGGAGCTAATGCTATCCCGCATGAATATCGAGTGGCTGATTTTCTCTCTCGAGCAGGGAGAGTAATACTATCCATCGCAATATTCATACTAGTTAAGAGTTGACGCGTTTTTTGGTTAGAACGATTTAATTTCATAAGACTAGCTAAAATACCTGTCACAATAAGCGCAATAATGACAAATATCCCTATAGAGACTATCAACTCAATAAGAGTAAATCCTTGAGACCGTTTACGGAAAGATTTCAGCGAGAAAGAATTCATTTCATAATCCATGCTATTCCTATTTAGAACTAATGATTCCTGTATTTGTGATGGTAGCCCAACTCATTGTTGTAATTTGCCCTGGGGCGCGGACATCGATCTGTAAGTCTGTACAAGGAGATTTCAACGCTGTCGCATCTGTATATAAATAATGCATAATGACTGGCTGGATATAAGGGTTAATAAAACTAACATTTATACTTCGCTTCTTTCCATTATTTGTGAGTACTCTAGATAAAAAGTCTGAGTCAGTCAAAAGACTTTTTTTATAAACAGTCCCTTCTACTTTATATGTGCACAAGATATCAGAGATAACACTTCCTCCTAGATTGAACTGCGACACTGTCTCAGGATATACTGATCTGCACCCATTTCCACCTTGTTCATCTAACACATACTGATTGCTGCATACTTTCTTGTCTTTAAAAAAATAAATTCCAGAAACCTTGTTATCTGTTTCTATTTTAAATGAAATACCGTATGAATATATATTAGATGATTTTGTAACCACATCATATGCATCTTTATCATTTCCGGCCGTTCCCATTGCCTGTGCTTCACGGATTGCCATAGCGAGCTCTTGCGCTGTAAGATTCGCTCTAATATTAGGGGATGATAAGGAGGTCTTTCTGAGAGCTATAGCCGAGATCACACCGATAATTGCGAGTACAACCAACATCTCTATAAGAGTAAATCCTCTTTTGTTTTTTTTAGTAAAGTGCATCGGTGAATGAGAATAGTGAAAGTATTTCCAGCATGTCTATGTGAAGAAAAAAGGCAAGCAGAGCTCCTAGGATTAAAAATGGAGCAAAGGGTACCTCGGTCTTCATTGTAGCATAACGCCCACGAATAAGTAGAAGTGAGATGCCAAAGACTGCTCCCGCCCAAAAGGCAAGTACGAGTGCCGCGAGCCCCTTACTTGGTCCCAAGAGAAGTCCTAATCCGAGAGTAAGCTTGGCGTCACCAAAGCCCATCCATCTGCCCCCTGAAAAGAACCACAATGCCGCAAAAAAGACCGCCATAAGGACCGCTGTCCCTACCCACCACGCTGTCGCTCCAGTGAGGACTGCGTACAAAAAAGAGAGGGTAATAAAGGAGTACACTAGGCCGTCTGGGATAATCTTGTGCCGAATGTCGTACGCGGTAATAGCCATCAAAATACTCCACACGACGAGATAAAAGACGACAGTAAGGATTGGTATGTAGAGAGGGGCTCCATCAACAGTAAACAGAGGCCAGAGCTCTTGAAAAGTAAGTGCGAAGAGCACCCCTGTGCCCAATTCTACCAGTGGATATTGTGTGGATATCTTACTCCCACAGCCACGGCACTTCCCTCCTTGGATCAGGTAACTCACTACGGGAAGTAATTCATACCAGTCAAGCTTCTTCCCACACGAGAAGCATCCTGACCTGCCTGCCAATGACCTCCCTGTGTTGTAGCGTAAAACAAGTACATTCAAAAAACTCCCAATCACCGTACCGAGAAGAAAAGAAAGTAAAAATAACCAAGATTCCATCTCCCTATTTTACCACAACCCAAAACCCCGCCATATGGCGGGGTTTGTAGTATAAGTACAAAAGACTTACGAACAAGCAGTGCCGGTATGTGCACCTGTGCGCTCTCCAGAATAACCAGTGCTATCAACGCACCAGTATTTCGCTGTATCGCTCTTTAGTTTCACTGATATCGCCCACGCTCCGCCGTTTATAGTTTCTGAACACTGCGCACTAGTAGCTAATCCGTCACTTGATTTAACTGCCGCAGCGATAGCATTGATAACATTGGAGTTATCAAAAATACTATTATTTGTTGTAACCGCTGTAGGACATGCAGCAAGAGCAACAGCAGCTGAGTTACAACTCGCGGCATCACCATAACAATTACTATCACTGTAGAGTAATTCTGCTTGCGCACGGATTCCACTCAAATTTGCTTTAATCGCAGCATCATTACCTTTAGTTCTCGCGCTATTCAACGATGCCAACACAATACCCGACAAGATACCGATGATCGCGATGACGACGAGGAGTTCGATGAGGGTGAAGCCCTTCTTATAAACATTCTTCATATTCAATAATTTACTAATAATTGTAATACTTTAATAAAGTGCTCAACCGACCGTTGGCTACCTTAGATTATATGCTTGCTCTATATGGCCAACAAATGTCTGTGTGGATAAACGACCTATGAAATACTCCCAGCAATATTGTAAATTGGCATCAAGACGGCCGTAAGGAGGATGCCGACCCCCACGCCGAGAACAATAATCA
>CAZNKH010000024.1:0-2712 GCA_964574105.1 uncultured Candidatus Saccharibacteria bacterium
TATGCTCATACCTTTTACAGGCGGTTCTGGACCGCTGGGGTTTTATGTTTCCTTTCTTTTTATAGCAGCGGTGTTTCTGCTTTCCCTATTTTTTGCATTCGGCGCACGCCTTCGTATCTTCTCCGTTTCATCTGTTGTGATCATACTTCTTATGCTGGGAACTATTTATAATACTATCTTTATTGAGGAATATCAGTGGGGACATATTAACGGGAGTTCTGCTGATGTACTCCGACAGACACTCTCAGAGATACACTCTCGTCCAGATATTTCTTCGATAATCACCTATAACGACATTGGTGCGAGTGAGCTGACTCATATGGGGAAATACGCGAACCGTTTCTATGCGGTACCAGAATATGAACAAACCCACAGGGCTCGATTCTCTGAATTTAATGGGCACTTTCTTGTTGTAGATATTCCTCGTATCTACAGAGGGAGCTACTACGAATCTTTTTTTCGTTCTTGTGCAACCGTATTCCATACACAGTCAGGCCGCATTACTGGAACAATATTTGACTGCTCTAAGCAATCTTCCTGAAGAAGAATAGGGATGCGGTGGCTGACACAAGATGAAATCCTAATGTCCCAAAGACCAATCCCCATATGCCGTACTGTGGGATTAAAAGAATGAAGAGTAATATCTTTATTGTCGGGCCGATAACACTCAAATAATATTTTTCTTTCACTCGTGCGTGAGCGGTAAATACACTACTCATTATCATAAGAGGGATTGAGATGAGTAGTGTGAGAGCAATTACCTGAGAGTAGACGACTGATTCAAGGTATAGAGGGAAGAATAGAGTATAAAGAAATGGGGCACAGAGGATATAGAGAAAAACAATTCCAGCGACTACGATAAATATACGAAAAGTTTTTTCGTATATTGTTTTACGAATCTCTCTGATATTGCGTTCTGCAATTTTTGGAAAGATGAGGAGATCTAATTTCCCAAGCACTGCTTCTATGTTATTGATTGGGGAGATTGCAAAGGCATATACCGCAAGCTGGGCGGCTCCTAAGTAGTGCCATAAAAGGAATTTATCTATGTTTTGTGCAATAACTCCAAGTATACCCATTACACTCAAATGTTTTCCGTATGACACGAGTCCTGGATCCGTGATATCTGTGGATTGGACTTGTTGAGTGGTGATAAACAAAAAAACTCCTTTAAGTATTGTATACGGTATGAAATAACTTAATAGAATAATCGTAAGATTTTTACTGATAAAGAGCGTTCCAATAACAGTGAATGTGGGTATTACGATTGCGAGGGAGCTGTAGAGAGAAAAGTGTTTGAATAATTTTTTTCCTCGGAGATAGTATGAATATACTTCGCACGAATAAAACAGTGGAGCGAAGAGTGATACGAGAAGGATATTAATGGCAAGTACCAAATCATGCTGGATTAAGTAATATCCAGCAATAGCGATACCGAATAGTGTGCTGAATATACTCCATTGTAATCGTGTGTTAAATGCGGTATACAGCGACCCATCCATCTTTTGAGCAGCCGACTTCATGAGTGAAGTATTGATTCCGGTGAGAGTCGGGATGGCGAGGAAATTAAAAATAGTCAGAATATATCGATATGTGCCGTATAGTTCCGGAGATAGGAGATTTGCAAAAGCAATAGAGAGTATTAGAGAGGATGCAGAAATAGCCACCTGTCCAGATACAAGCCAAAAACCGCCTTTCGCAAGATATACCATGTCAGTTTTGAAGTATTTCTCGCTTGAGCGTAGGAGCCGATATATAAACGATTGTGCTACTGAACTCATTTGGCAATTATACGGCTTGCGAGACAGATAAATCAATCAAAAAACCCATTCGCCTTGGCGAATGGGTTTAATAAACTACATGTCCAAAATTCGTTCAATCTGTCCGGAGTCAACATACTCTCGTGCCTGCAGGAAGTTTTCATCTGACATCTCGCCAAAGTTGAGTGGAGCCCCGTCTTTCCCATACATCACTTTTGTGGCATCGTCTAACTCAAGGAGATACGAACGAAATGCCTCGTCTGCTATTGGAATACCGTTCCCTTGGTAGCGAACACCGAAGTGTTCTGAGATGAGACGCTTCACCTTTGGGTGACGGAACATCTCTGTGCCGGGGTAAGCCGTGGCGACAAACATCTTCCTGTTTACTGCAAAAGGGGGAAGAGGCTCTCCTTGCCAAAGAATGAACCCGACACTGGTTTTGAGATCCTCCAGTGTCTCTTCTGGGTAGGCCATGATCCACGTGCAATTGACATGGATACCTACTTCCCGAGCAGTTTCAATCCCGCGTACCATCGTTGTGGGAAAGTGGAACCCATTTATGCGCATGAGTTGATTCTCTTTACTTCCACGCGGACGAAGAATAAATCCTCCCTTGTTCATAGATTCCAGAGTTCGTACTGCTGCACTCTCTGCTCCCACACCAATGTAGATACATCCGGAGCGTGCCATATCAAACGCGCGCGCATCAATTTCATCAAGACGCGTGTGTGTTCCCCAGCGCAGTCCTTTGAGTGGCGCAAATGCATCGGGCAATTTTTTGACTCGTCGTGGATCTACTGCAAAGTTGTCATCGGGGAACCCGAGGAAATCGATACTGTAGCCCGCAATAAGCCACTCGGCTTCTTTCGCGAGACTCTCTGCCGCGCGCATCCCATAATTCCGTTCACCTTGCGCTTGTCTATCGCAGAACCCGCAGGCATAGGGGCAGCCG
>CAZNKH010000024.1:2722-4600 GCA_964574105.1 uncultured Candidatus Saccharibacteria bacterium
GTCAAACTTCGCTTCATAGTGAAGGGAGTTGCTGAGCTGTTGTTGGCAGAACCTCCCCAGACTGGTGTTTGGATATACCACTCAAGGAGTGGATTACCATCTACATCTTCATGAAGTAAGTCCCATGCAGCAAAAGGCAGTTCATCGAGGTTCTCTGGGCGGTCTCCCGCAAAGAGAAAGTGCAAACGGCCGTTATGTATGCCAACACAGTAATGACTCGCTTCGTCCAGTGTACCAATCTTGAAGCTGTGTGCGAGGACGAGCATTATGTCGTCTCCTTCGGAGTGTGCGATCGCATCAAGCTCGGGCATCCACCGAAAGAGACCCATTTTGACATCGGTTGCCAATCCGCCACCAGAGACAATGAAGGCTTTGGGGACTAGTGTTCTACACAGTGCGAGGACTTGCTCTTGCCAACGGAGTGTGGTAATCATCCCCGAAAATGCAATGAGCTGTGGTTCCCCGTGTTTATTAATGTGCCGTGAAAGTAAGCTTCTCGTTTCCTCTACGGTGAGGTGTCTCCCGTAGGGGAGCCCTCGTGCTGTTGCCACCGCATCTTGGATGCGATATGCATTCAGATCCACAATAGTCGGATCTGCGCCATAGAGCCGAAGGCGTGCGGCTAAGAGGCCGGGGCCTTGTGGAGGTGTGTTTGGTCGTGCAGACTCGCGGAGCGGCATGTTAATGAAGAGTATTCGCAGTCCTTTTAGTGCATCTATGGGGAGTGCTTTTACATACTCGCTTGCTCTGTACGGAGTGAGGGGTATTTGTGCCATTCTCTCCCTTTCCTTTCTTTTCTAGACAAATATAACGAATCTCAAGGATCCATTTCTATCATAATTTATACATCATTTTTAGAAAATTACAAGACCTCTTTGGGTACGCCTTGACTATGTATGTATAAAGTGACATTATGCTTTACTATGCATCCTATCAGCATCATGCAGGGGAGGCTCTCTCCCTCTCTTGACGGGCGTTTCCAATTTTTCCCCCCCACCTGGGAAGACGAGTTCTCAATCGCAAAAGAACACGGATTTGATTCCATTGATTGGTTTTTAGATATCGATGTTCCTAATTTTGATCCCATTCGTGATGTGTGGGGCAGGCCAGAAATAGTTGAAAAGATTGATTGTGCGCGAGAGACGCTTCCAATTGGTTCTATCGACTGCGGATGTTACGGAACTTTTGGTCCTACAGCAGAGCGTACTCTTGCCGACTTTTCTACACTTCTCCATGCACTCGCTTCTCGTCTCGTAAGTACAATTGTCTCCATTCCACTGGTGGAAAAATTTGCTCCTCGTACAGAAGAAGAAAAAAAAGAATCACAAGCGACGATCTGTGAACTCGCTACGCAGGCACAGGCGCTTGAATTACGCATAGCCCTTGAGACTGAGATGCCTGCTCCTGAATTACTCTCATTCGTCTCTGCTTGTGGCCCGAGCGTTGGTGTTTGCTATGACTTGGGAAACGCCGCTTCTTACGGATTTGATATCCCTGCAGAAATCCGACAACTGGGTAAAGCGATTACATTGGTCCATACTAAAGATCGAGTGCTCGGAGGCGCTTCGACACTGCTCGGGAAGGGAGCTGTCCCGTTCGAAGAATCTTTCAAGGCATTGAAAGATATAGGATACTCTGGACAGTTTACTTTACAGGCGTGGCGAGGTGCGGAGTATCTCAATGATGCTGATACACAGCGCATTTTTGTAAAAAATCTTATTTCTTCTCATCTATGAGAAAAAATACATCACTGTTTTCTGTAAAAGAGAGAGTCGTTATTCTTACTGGTGGTGTTGGGTATTTAGGGTCGCAGTATGCAGAAGCGCTCTCTCAAGGAGGGGCACAAGTGGTGGGGTGGGATACTGGCAGGCCGACAAC
>CAZNKH010000025.1:0-4344 GCA_964574105.1 uncultured Candidatus Saccharibacteria bacterium
CTTCTGTACCAACTGCTACACCAACAAGTACAACTGTCCCTCCCACTAGCACCAGAATCAACACTCCGACAGCAACACGGACGGCTACAGCAACCCCTACAGAGACCCAAAGTTTCTGTGACCGAGGCTTCTATGTACTAGACAGCTTCGGTAGTCTGCACAATGCGGGTAATCCGCCAGCAATGAATGGGGGCTATGTGTCCTCTCAGGGGGTTGCAATTGACGCTGAACGAGTGCGAGAGGATGAAGATATTGCAATCATTGATGGGAGCGGCGTTGCCACTTTCATCAATAATCCGGTGAGTACACCGACGCAAGACTTCTTCTTTCAAGTGGGAGGTCAATTCTCTATGGGGCGCGCAGTAGATCTCACAGTCGCGCCGAGCGGAGACGGCTTCTGGGTACTTACCGACTTTGGTGGTATCTACCGAGCTGGGACGGCGAAGGTGCCAGGGCAAGGAGCCTTGGTGCCGCACACCGACCAGCTCCCTATCGGCTACGACATTCCTTTCGGCCAGATGCGCCATGCTGGGTTTCCAAATCCAGGAGGAGCATCCATCCGAGCTGTCGCCTTTGCAGTCATCAATCCAAACAAGGATGACTCAGCCGATGGGTATATTATCCTTGATAGTCAGGGTGGTAGATTTCTCCTTGACGCGAACGGCACCGAAGTACTACCAGGGACTTATGCGGACAGTCACAATGACGATCCGCTCAAGCTCCTGGATAGTGACGCGTATGTGTGGCCATTCTTCCCCGGGCTCGATATCGCTCGCGATATCGAGCTTCACCCAACCCAAAAGGGACTCGCTGTTCTTGATGGATGGGGAGGAATCCATCCCGTCCCAGTAGACAGAGCCATCAACCCTGTCTACTTCACTCGTAATGATGATCCCCTTCACCCCGGGAATCCCATTACTACTGTCGGTATGCCCTATGTAGTAAATGGGTTTGATGATCCATCCACACCACAAGATGAAGGAGATGAGGCCGTCTACGGGATTGATGCTGAATCAATCTTTGTAGAGCTCGATTTCTCTCCCCACTGTCCAAATGGTTTCTATACCTTAGATAAGTGGGGTGGCGTCTTCGTTTTCGGAGGTGCGCGCAAGACTCCTGACAGCACGGGAGCAGCGTGGGCCAGTCCTTACTTCTTTCCGCAGATGTATGGGAAGAAGCTGATCGTCTACTAAGCCAGTAACTTTATTTATTTGATCTTTTCTGTAACCCCGACCGCGTATGCGTGTCGGGGTTTTTTTCTTGTCTCGCTAAAGTCATACGAAGACAGATAGATATAGGATCATCATCTCCCTTTCGTGCAGGACTATAGACTCTACCGTACGCCTTCAGTCGGTACGCTACATCCCACCACTCTTTTTTTGGGAAGAGTGCCATTAAATCGCGCTCTATTTTTTCTGGATGAGATTCTGTCGTGAGGCCAAACTTGCGCGCAAGTCGCCGCACATGCGTGTCTACCGTAATCCCATCCACTACTCCGTAGATATGTCCTAATACCACATTGGCCGTCTTTCTTCCTACACCGGGAATAACAAGCATCTCTGAAATTGTCTTTGGTAGTGTCCCGTGATAACGATTCTCAAGCACTCCGAGTGCGCCAATGATACTCTTTGCCTTGTTGCGATAGAAACCGGTTGAGTAGATGTCTCGTTCTAATTCATTCTGTGTAGCCGACGCAAGGGCGTGTAGGTTTTTATATTTCTTAAAAAGTCTTTTTGTCACCATATTAACCCGCTCATCGGTACATTGTGCGGAGAGTATGACCGCAACCAATAATTGCCACGGAGTGCGATAGTGGAGTGGGGTCTTAATTTCACACGGAAAAAGTTTTTTTAATTCTCGCGAGACTATTTTTGCTCGTTTATCTGGAGATAACATAGGTATGTCTCTTTTTATCCATCAGACCATCTCGCACTAACGCAGAGAGATTAGTTTTAATACGCACTCCGATTAATGGTAATACTATGTAGAGTGTACGCAATGATAGGAAGGAGATAAAGTGCACGACGATTGTAGTCAAGTACCTGTCACGCACGAAGCACCTCGGCAAACGGGGTAGTCGCAAGTGTAGAAACGCAAGAGAAACGCGTGATAAACTCACGGTACTTCCCTACTGCCCGTGATGCTTGAGTCTGTTGAAGTATTACTTCAAAGACGAGAATCGTGTACTGATCCTTAGTGCGCCGCCAGTGGAGATCTCGCTTATGTGCGCGATAATAGCTCAAAACAGTGAGTGCAGACTCTTGCTCCTTTTCTCTATGAAGCAATAATACAGAGAGAAAAAAATCCTCGTCTACTTGGATTAGTATAGACGGGACTTGTACAATACAAACTTAGGGAGTACGGTATGTACCCCCTGCACAAGGAGCCAACCTTTCTATAAGCTGAAGCAAGTAAGAAAAGGCTATGGAAAAGACACATTATAAGTGATAGAGTATGAACGCAATTGCCGGGTCGTCTAATGGTAGGACACATGCCTCTGGAGCATGGTATTGGGGTTCGAGTCCCTGCCCGGCAGTAGGATTAATAACTCTTGATCGTGTTATTATAAAAGTATGAACATCATCAGAGAATATGTTGAGTATCACGAAGGCAACTCACAGGACTACTGGTTTAAGCGCAAGCTCTACGGCTGGGGATGGAAACCAGTGAAGTGGCAAGGATGGCTCGTCGTGTCTATCAGCTTGGCTATTTTCTTTGGTGGTGTGTACATAGGAGAGATAAATGATGCGCCGGGCGCGGCATCTTTGGGCTTCATCATTATGCTTTCTCTTTTATTCTTTTTTGGATACACAAAAGGTGAGAAGCCTCGTTGGCAATGGGGTGAGAGAAAGTAATAATGCTTCACGCTAAGTACACACGATTTCTTGTGCTTATTGCGGTAATTGCGCTCATCACAGGTATCGTGTTCTTTTATGTCTCTCAGGCGGAGGACGAGCCAGTACCCACACCGACAGAAGGTACACTCATTCGCGTTAGCTACCCCAAGGCAGGAGACACAGTCACAAGCCCCTTCACCGTGAGAGGAGAGGCGCGTGGACAGTGGTACTTTGAAGCCAGCTTTCCCGTCATGCTCGTTGATTGGGATGGAAGAATTATTGCGCAAGGTATAGCTACCGCGCAGAGTGACTGGATGACCACCAACTTTGTCCCCTTCACCGCCACTCTCACTTTTGATACGAAAGAGAAGCGCTACTCAAACCGTGGCACACTCATCTTACAAAAGAGTAACGCCTCTGGCCTACCCGAGCACAATGGCACCTTAGAGATCCCTATTATATTCGGCATATAAAAAAATAGACCTCCCTTCTGACCTATTTTTTAATGTGTTGATTTGCCGCTTTTACAAATGCGACAAAGAGCGGATGCGGATTGAGTGGCGATGATTTAAATTCTGGGTGGAACTGTGTCCCCACAAAAAAGGGATGTGTCTTAGTCGGAAGTTCAAAGATCTCCATCAATACTCCGCTGGGTGACTTCCCCGAGAAGACCCCACCACCATCCTCTATTTGTCGTACATAGTCAGGGTTCACCTCGTAGCGATGTCGGTGCCGCTCACTGATTGGGCTCTGTTTATACGCGAGTGAGGCAATCGTGCCGAGGGTAAGTTCTGCGGGGTAGGCACCGAGGCGCATGGTTGCGCCATATTTGGCATCGCGCATATGCTCTCTTTGTTCAGGCATAATATCTATGACCGGGTGCTTGGTCTTTTGATTAATCTCTGTCGTATGCGCGTCACTCAAACCCAAAACATGCCGCGTGTACTCAATGACGGCTAATTGCATACCGTAACAGAGACCAAAGTAGGGTACCCCATGCACACGCGCGTACTCAATCACCTTTATCTTTCCTTCTACTCCCCGCTCGCCAAAGCCTCCGGGAACAAGAATGCCTGCATATTGAGAGAGTCCTTTGAGCTTCTTTGCATCCTCTTCATATTCCGTTGAGTCCAGCCAATTAATAACCACCTTTTTGTTGAGCGCGGCTCCTGCGTGTTTTAACGATTCAATCACCGAGATGTACACATCCGAGAGTACAAAGTCACCCGTTTTAAAGTACTTCCCCACAATCGCAATGGGGATTTCCTCTTTTGCGTTCTGAGTACGAGCAAACATTGCTCGCCAATCATTCAAATCAGTCTGCTTAGAGCGGAGTCTAAGCCGTTTGAGGAGACGGCTTGAGAGTCCATCTTTTTCAAAATTGAGCGGGATCTCATAGATACTCTCTATGTCCGGCGCAGAAATAATATCTTCTGTGGCAATGTTACTAGAGACCGCAATCTTCTCTTTGCGTCTTTTATCCAAGGGCCGATCACTCCGCGCAATA
>CAZNKH010000026.1:0-4336 GCA_964574105.1 uncultured Candidatus Saccharibacteria bacterium
CTCACCATATACTTATTGTAACATTGAAGGAGTTGCTCGTGTCTATGTATTGTGGATTCACTCATTATGGAGCTGTGATCTATCTTCTTTCCGAGAAATAATAATGATAGACAGTACATAGAGGGTCCACGCGGGGAGCGCCGCGACGAAGGGGATTATCTCTAATGTCGCACTGGAGAGCGCGGCGGTTAATTTACGGGTACTAAAGACACTTACATTATGTGTTGTAAATATAAAGTATGCAGTGAGCCAAATAAAAATGCTCACGATAGGGTTCAAAACAAAACCAACCCCAATAAGATTAGTTACCGCTTGAAGTAACTCAGTAGTGAGAGTCCCTATGACGAGGAGACCCGCTGTTGTGTTACTGATCCGACGCTTCATGCTGTTGCGCCCGCAATAGGGCCAGCACCCTCCGCCGCTCGTAGTTCATCCTTTGCTTTTTTTATAGCGAGTACCTGTGAAGGGTCGGAAGTAATGATTTGATCCTCGGTGTATGAGGCAATAATTTTAATAGCCACATGTTTAAGTCCCGCAAAGAAAATTCCCTCCCCCACCGCGGACTCAAGAAGAAGATACTTTTCCTCATCCGTCAGGTTAAAAGTTTGCTGAACAAGATCAATAGAGGCTGGAGACTGTTTGAGTAGCATCTGTATAGAAGAGTTGGTAATCATAGGGAGTCCATAGGGTGATTTTAAGAAATCACCAACATCTTGCGTAATTGTTGCGAGCCCTAAGTAATACTTTCTACCGCGCTTAGCAAGCGAGAAGAGGAAGGATGCCGTATCCTCTGCCTTCATCATCCACCATGCCTCATCCACCACAAGAATTCTCTTCTTAAGCGTACGGCGCACCACATTCCAAATGTGGTGCATAATGATATACATTGCAACTGGCTTGAGTTCATCTTCCATATCGCGGATTGAGAAGACGACAAATTTCTTATTGATATCTACATTTGTTGGCTGATTCAAGAATCCTGCCCAGGTACCCTGTGTATACTTGTTGAGTCTTTGTGAGAGTGACTCCCCTCCCTCCATTGAGGCGAGTACGAGATTGAGGTCAGAGAGGATCGGGGCAGGTTTCCCAGTAAAATCACTATCTGCGGTAATGTCTTTAAGTGCGTAAGTCTCGGTAATAGCAGAGTCAATGATGGAGTCTTCTTCAGGAGTGAGCCCTCCGAGCATAATACGAAAAAGTCCGACTAGGTTGATGATATTAGAACGCAGTACATCCGCTGGCGATTCATCCTCACGAGGGAAAGGCAGATCAAAAGGATTAATATGGTGCTCTGAAGTGAGTGAGATGTTAAAGTAACGCCCTCCTGCCGCCCCTGCCATATATTCGTATTCTCGTTCTGGATCTATCACAATCACATCTACATCAAACATAAGGCTACGGAGGATTTCCAATTTCGTTGCATAGGATTTACCAGCTCCAGATTTTGCAAAGGTGACGGAGTTATAATTTTCCATTGAGAATCGGTCAAACATTACCAATGAGGCGTTGTGGCGGTTGATGCCGTAGAGAATTCCTCGGTTACTGGTAAGGTCAAATGAGGTGAAAGGGAAGAGCGACGATAGAGGCGATGAGTTGAGTTTTGAGTGCACTGAGAGTAAATCCATACTGAGCGGTAGAGTGCTCTTCCAGCCATCCTCTTGTTGGAATACTGCAGGTTTTATATACACCAATTTTGATTCCAACATACTCTTCACCTCCGACTCGGTTTTATTAAGCTCTTCTTCACTCTCTCCATAGAAGGTGAGGTAAAGACCTACATCAAACATCTTTTCTCGCGACTGCTGAAGTTGATCGCGGAGAAATTCTATATCTTGATACGCGGTATCCAATTTAGGGTCGCGCACCATCCCCCGCTCTTCTCGTACCGCAATTTGGCTCTGCACTTCAGCAACTTTCTTCTGTAATTGCCGGAGGACTACCGAGGTGTCAATCGGGTGTACGTAAATAGAGATATCAAACACACGATCAAGATTGATGATAGGATTGAACCAGTTTTTTGCTAATTGTCGCGGGTACGAGATGACAAAAAAAGTGCGCGCGTACTTACCGCCAATATTGATAAAATTAGGATTAATTTGAAGCGCCGCAGGAGCAATCACATCCTTAAGCGAGAGCTGATTGCCTTCGTAAAAGTCACGAGGGATGACGGGAACACTTGATTCCTCCTTAGATACTTCTTTTTTCTTAAACAGAGACATTATTAGTGTAGCTCCCCGGTTGTGGCGCATCCTTCTCCCCGGGATTAAATAGTTTGTAATAAAGCTCTACGAGCTCATCTGTGCCAAGGATGATTGACCGTACGCCAAATGCGGCGAGTCCTTGTGCAACAACATAGGAACGCTGTTCAAGTTGAGTACGGTGCTCTTCAAACGAGGACTCATCCAAGGCGTGCGTATCTGACTTGCTCCGATTAAACATCTTACCCAAAAATCCTCTTGAATTTTGGATGATTGGAGGAGAATACGGTACCACAACAAAAAATGATTTAGACATCACATTAGTGCTCTCTGTAAAACTTCGGACGAAGTCTAAATATTCTTTTGTCTGTATTTTGACCAAGTCATTCGTCTGCTCTTTCATACGATCTTCAAGGATGCGTAGGTAAGGTCGTATGTCTAAACGGCGAGACTCTATAAAGAATTCAATATGAAAATCCAAAGCATTCAGGAAGTTTTGAAATTGGAGAAGTATTGCCATCTGCTCATCCTGCGACTTTAACGCAAAGTTGAGTGATGAAGCCATTAAAACCATTCGCATACCGCCATCAGAGAGTACTACAACGCTATCGCGTATCTCGCGAATGGGGAGGAATTTTTGTGATGCGGTTACTTGTTTTGTTGCCATATATTATGTTCGTTCAGTAGGAATGTCCTTATGAACATCTAAGCTCCATGCAATATCAGTGAGGTGGTTGCCACGGGTTGGCGCCATTTGTAAGGGATTTTTCTGTGCGGACGGAAGACTTATCTTGTCTGTCCCGAGTTGATACTCTTCCTTTTTCCAATGATACAGTTTCCCGCGTAGAAGATAGAGTATTGCGGCCTGTAAGAGATAAATGAGTGGCCGCTCGTTTATTTTATAGAATGCGAGCGCAAGACCCAAGCCAACGAGGGGGACAGCGACGATAATTGCAATAGCTGAGGGGAGAAACTGAGAGAAGATTGAATACAGTACAAATGCTGCTCCCGCTCCTCCGGCAACATATACAAACTGTTTAAAGGTGAGTGGGCCAAATATTTTGTCCTCTATCTCAATAAATTGTGGTACTTGAAAATCCATTACTCTATTATTTCACGATACGGATCATCTTTCGGCTTGGTAATTATTGGCGTATTCGGAACCGGTACAGTATGAGGCATCTGTGGAGGTATGTGCTCATGCGCTTGCGTTACTCCCTCTTTCTCTTTGTGTGTTGAGTACGAGAGTAAGGGGTTGGATCCACGCAATTCTTGCACTCGCCTGAGACTCTCCTGTACTTTTAAGAAGATACTCCCGTTAACATCTCTGTAGATGGCAGTCCCCATAGAAAGGTCAACACCAAGTCGTAGAGCAATATTTTTTGGCATCTCTTCAATGGGATCTACTCCGAGCATGGTGAGGCCAATCTCTTCTGTAAGCTCGCCCATTTGATTTAATGAGAGTCCGTAGTTGCTACTGATACGGCGCACCGTCTCTGAAGTCTGCGCTGAGCCCATTGCATCTTGAAGATCCACGGGGAGCGAGTTATATATTTCGCGAAGCTGGTCTGAGTTTAATGTGTTCATGCGGTAGTTGAACTAGTTTTGTTTGTCGGCTCACTAAATAATATCTTTAGTTTCGGATTACTGTGTAGCTCAATGTATGTCGGATGTTCTGGTCCAAGAGCGGACATACCCCTCCTTAGTTTGTCTTTTGCCTCTCGGGTTAATTTAGCTTTCCCCATCAAGTCTACGAGGTCGAGCGGGTTCATCTTCTCGTACATAGTGGCAATATCAGCATCATCTGCATTCTCAACAATCTTGGCAAGCTTGCGTCCCTCATCATCTTTAAGACCGGAGACAATTTTCTCTATCTTTTCTTTCCTTTCCTGTGATCCTCTTGGTAAACCAACCATACCTTTTTCTGTGTTGCCAACAATTGCCTCAATGTCTGCAGATTGTTCTTTTCTACGAACGATATCTTTTCCCTCTCCACCAGCTTTTTCTATCTTCTCAACCTGTTCTACAGTAAGTCGCTCACGCTGCTTTTCTGCTCGTGCTTTCGCGGAGCCCCCAAGAGCCTTTGCCGCATCAAGCGTCTCCGCTTTCTCATTGTCAGAGAGACTATCAAAGTACTC
>CAZNKH010000027.1:0-3719 GCA_964574105.1 uncultured Candidatus Saccharibacteria bacterium
TTGTATACAGAGATACAGGATGCAAAAAAAGAAATAGATAAGTTAGTCAAAAAAGATACAGAGAATCCAGAAGTAGGCCTCGTTGAGGACGCTCCAGTGACAAAGATTGTGGCGGTTATCTTACAGCACGCAACCTCCGGTGGTGCTTCAGACATCCATATTGAGCCGACTTCAGAAAATGTAAAAGTACGCTTTCGTGTTGACGGCAGTCTCTACACCAGCCTCATCCTCCCTATGCCGGTGTTGGACGCAGTGATTGCCCGTATCAAAATTCTCACCAATATGAAATTGGATGAGAAGCGTAAACCACAGGATGGACGCTTCTCAGCGCGTATTGAAGGACGCAAGATTGACTTTCGTGTCTCAACCTTCCCCACTTATTTTGGTGAGAAGGTAGTACTCCGTATCCTTGATCCAGATAAGGGCTTGGTAAAGTTGGACGATATTGGCTTTGGAGAAAAAAACCTAAAGATGATCCGTGACTCCATTGATCGTCCGTACGGTATGATCCTCATTACGGGGCCTACAGGGAGTGGAAAAACGACAACGCTTTACTCAATGCTAAATGAGCTGGACCGAGAGGTGAACAATGTTGTCTCCCTTGAGGATCCAGTTGAATACAGTGTCTCTGGGGTCAATCAGTCGCAAGTCCGACCAGAAATTAATTATACTTTTGCAAATGGATTGCGCAGTATCCTGCGTCAGGACCCAGATATTATCATGGTGGGTGAAATTCGTGATAAAGAAACTGCCCGACTCGCTATACAGGCGGCGCTCACTGGTCACCTCGTGTTCTCTACGCTCCACACCAACAATACGGTAGGTGTTATACCGAGACTTATTGATATGGGCGTTGACCCCTACCTTCTCGGTCCTACACTCATCTGTATGATTGCACAGCGTCTCGTGGCAAAACTCTGTCCCGAGAGTAAGGAGGCGGTCCCCATAGATGCGGGAATTAAGATGATGATTGAAAAGCAGGTAGAAGATCTGCCCCCTGAGACACGCGCCAAGTTTACAGCACCTCAATCGGTGTATCGAGCCAAGTCTTCACCTGTGTGTCCTTCTGGCACTAAGGGGCGTATGGCAGTATTTGAAGTGCTTAAGATGGACACTGATATTGAAAAAATTATTCTCACTAATCCATCTGATGTAGAAATTTATAAGGAAGCACGAAAAAAGGGGATGATCACTATGAAGGAGGACGCCATTCTTAAAGCTTTTCAAGGTATTATTTCTTTTGAAGAGGTGAACAAGCTGTAGTATACTTATACCTATGAGCGACACGAGACAAAAGATACTCCTCGTAGACGATGACAAGTTTTTATTGGATATGTACTCAACAAAGTTTGCTGAAGCGGGTTTTGAAGTCGCAGGTGCACCCTCGGCTTCAGAGGCACTTGAGAAACTTAAGGAGGGTTTAACCCCGGACATTTGTCTCCTGGATATTATTATGCCCGGCATGGACGGCTTTCAACTCTTGCAGGAGATTAAGGAGAAGGGGATTTGTAATGAAAACACTGCCTGCATCATTCTTTCTAACTTAGGACAGCAAGAGGATGTAGATCGTGGACTCTCCCTAGGAGCAGATGGCTACATTGTAAAAGCGAGCGCCACACCGTCCGAGGTGGTGGCAAAGGTGCAGGATATTACAAGAAATAAATTCTCTCATCATGGCTGATTACAAGCGTGAGCTTGAAGAACTCATCTCTGTAGTGAGCGCGGAGGGAGCATCTGATCTCCACCTCTCAGTGGGGCATCATCCTACAATTCGTGTCTCTAGCGACCTGGTCCCTCTGGTGAAGTATGAGAAATTGAGTCCAGAGAATACGATGGGATTCGTGATTGAGCTACTTACAGACGAGAATCAGAAGCGCTTCTTAGCACGCAAGGAGATTGATTTTTCATACAGCCCGGGGGCAACTATGCGTTTTCGTGGGAATGCTTTTTTCCAAAAAGGTGTGGTAGGTATCGCAATGCGCGTTATACCGCAATTTATCCCTACTCTCCAGCAGTTGAACTTACCAGATGTCTTGCTTGGTTTTGCGCAAAAGAAGCAAGGTTTCTTTCTGGTGGTGGGGCCGACCGGCCACGGTAAGTCAACGACGCTTGCCTCCATTATCAACCATATCAATCAGGATCGTGCGGAGCATATAATTACCATTGAGGATCCGGTTGAGTTCATTTATGAGAAGGGGAAGTCCATTATTGACCAGCGCGAGATCCACTTTGACACACACGACTTCCACACCGCGCTCCAGTCAATGTTCCGTGAAGATATTAATGTGGCGCTGATTGGGGAAATGCGCGACCCAGAGACGATGTCTGCTGCGGTGACGGCGGCAGAGACTGGGCATCTTATCTTCTCCACGCTTCACACCAACACCGCTTCCCAAACTATTGACCGTGTCTTGGACGCCTTTCCTGCGGTGCAACAGAAACAAATTCGCATTCAGCTTGCCGCAAACCTACTCGGTATTTTTTCTCAACGCCTTGTGCCGCGCGTGTCGGGCGGACTCATCCCTGCTTACGAGTTACTTATCAACAACAAAGCAGTGGCAAACCTTATTCGAGAGGGGCGTACTGCTGAGATTGATGTTATTTTGGAGACCAGTATGGAGCTTGGGATGGTTGATCTCAATCACTCGCTGGCCGACCTTTTCCGTCGTGGAGAGATTACACAAGAGGATGCGTACCGCTTCTCAACGAATCCCGATGTCTTAGTACGACTCATATGATCTTCTTATTACTTGGTACTTAATACTTAACACTTGATACTTTTCTTATGATCTTCCGTTACCATGTCACCACAAAGGAAGGAGGCGACCAAAAGGGAACTATAGAGGCTGGTACGATTGACACTGCCATCACTTCACTCCAAAAGCGCAACTTTATTGTACTCTCTATCGTTCCAGATGAAGGTCCCGGATGGTCGGAAGATTTGTTGAAAATTTTTGACCGCGTCAAGTCGCGTGACATCGTCATTCTTTCACGGCAGATATCTACCCTTTTTGAGGCAAAAGTATCAGTACTCTCCGCTTTTCAATTGCTCGCAAGCGAAGCGGGAAGCCGTATCTTAAGGCAAAAGTTAGTAGAGATTACCGATGACATTAAGGGTGGCGCGCAAATCTCGCAAGCGCTCGCCAAGCATCCCGATATCTTTTCGGAGTTCTATGTCTCAATGGTACGCTCAGGTGAGGAGACAGGGCGGCTCTCTGAGGCCTTTACCTACCTTGCCAACTACATGGAGCGCCAACATGCGGTGGAAAGTAAGGCGAAAAATGCGCTTGTTTACCCAGCCTTTGTGGTTGTCTCATTTATTGGGGTGATGGTGCTCATGATGGTGATGGTCATCCCTAAGCTTGCCGATATCATTGAGGAGACGGGACAGGCAATTCCCTGGTACACCAGAATCATATTAGCAACGAGCGACTTCATGGTGAATTACGGTATTTTTCTCCTCATTGCCCTTACCGCTGGGGGTGTGATGCTCTGGCGCTACTGGATCTCGTCAACGGGAAAGCAGGCCTTCTCGGAGCTCAAACTGCAAATTCCCTATCTAGGGATGCTCTACCGCAAACTCTACCTCTCACGCATTTCTGATAACCTCTCAACGATGATTGATAGCGGTATTTCTATGGTGCGTGCACTTGAGATTACGGCGGATGTGGTAGATAACGAGGTATATAAAAATATTTTGAAGGAGGCGGGGACTAAGG
>CAZNKH010000028.1:0-3670 GCA_964574105.1 uncultured Candidatus Saccharibacteria bacterium
TATTAGGAAATCTTTACATCATCTTTCTCTTACAATTCTAATTCTCTTTACAGATATTACCTGCTATTCAGTTTTCAAAGAAAGTCGTAGTCTGTAGAGGTAAAAAAATCCGCTTTGTTCAAGCGGCTCGCGAGCACCAGACATATTCCTTTAGCTCATCGCCGTTTGAACATTAATTGATACCCTATAGACATTGAGGCTATTATATACTAACAAAAAATGGTGTCAACCTGCCAAAAAAGGGCTCCGTTGACACCATTTCTACATAAGAAAAACTACTTTTTTCCGTCTAATTCATCGGTAACCCGTTCTAAGATACCCGCCGCCCAATCTCGTCCACCAAGACCAAAGGCGAGTCCTCCTGCAAGTGCTATCATAAAGATAATACCAGTAAAGAGTATTTGTGCGAACTCTGCTCCAATACTGAGCTGATTCATCACGACAAGAAGAGCAAAAACCCAGATTGACCACTTTGCAATGAGACCTAAGAAGTGTGCCGACTTTACACCCGTTCCCTTTGCAGAAAAATAGACGAGACGCTGTGTTGCATCAGAGAGTACCGCGGCAATCATCAAGATGAGCGCAGAGATGATGATATTGGGGAGGAATGAGAGCACAATGGCATTCAAGAAAGTATTGAGTCCAACCAAACCAAGTACATTGACTGCGGCAACGAGGAAGACTGCGATGATGAACCACTTAATGAGCCCGCCAATAAAGGAGCCGCTATTAAGATGCATCCCAGTATGAGAGATAAATTCGTCAACTCCCACATTTGAGAGAGCGCGATCCATCTTGAGTGAATGAAGTACTTCTCTCATAGCCCGCTCAAGAAAAGCGCCAATCACCCACCCAAGGATAAGGATGAGAATTGCAATAATAATGCGCGGCGCGAAGAGATAAATACCAGTCGCAATATCCTCAAACGAGGAGGTGAGCGCCGCGCCGGAGTCAGAGAGAATTGAGAAGGCTCCGATCGTGTCCATTCCTTGAGGTGCTGTTGTTGCAGCGACTGCCGCGATAGAATCGTACATAGGTGCAAAAATTATATTACTAATAAAATGCTTTTAGTGACCAATCTTTATGGTAACATTCTCACACAAATACTGCGCTCTGTGGCCTCTATAGTTGTGGATAACCGCGTAATTATTCTCGTTCTTTTAGACCAAGACGATCAATAATCTTCACATGTGGGCCTTCAAAAATTTCTCGCACAAATTTATCGTAGGCTTCAAGACGATAGAGAAAGTCGTGTGTCTCAAACAATGCATAGTTAAGCTCCCGTCCAATCTCTGCCTCCATTGTCCGAAAGACAGTATCTGCCACTCCCCGCCGAAGATTATCTCCCACAATTACAATATCTGCAGGAGTTGCGTCTGCCTGAATAAAGACACCAGATATGATTAATAATTTAATCTTGCCAACCCCTCGCAGGCGTTTTACCACCTCGTCATTCTTAAACGGAACGGAATTAAATATAAATTTCTTCAATGGCCCAACAACAGAAACGCGTTGGAGAAACCATCCATTAAATGTACGCCGTCCCACACGCGTAGAGATAACGGGAGCATGCGCCATCTTATGTTTAATAAGACCAATATTCTCAAGGAACTTTAATTCTTTTTTGAGCACAGGAACAGAGACTTTTAATCGCTTTGCAATATCCTTATCTTCGTACACCCCTTCCTGATGCTGAAGAAAAAATCTGAGAACTTTCAGACGGACGGGACCGAAGAGCTTAGACAGTATTTCCATTGCACAGCATCCTAGCACCGGGTATGGTAAAAATCAAAGCCGCCCGTGTATACGGACGGCTTTGTGACTCCTTATATCTCTTTACTTTAAGGTTACCTTTCCGCCAGCGTCTTCAAGCACCTTTTTAAGCGCATCAGCGTCCTCCTTTTTTACTCCCTCCTTTAGGACTACAGGAGCATCTTCTGTAAGATCTTTTGCCTCCTTAAGTCCAAGACCAAGAGCTTCTTTCAATGCCTTGATCACCCCAATCTTGTTATCACCCGCAGAAGTTAACTCAACAATGAATGAATCTTTTGCATCTGCCTCTGTTCCTCCTGTCCCTGCTCCTGGCGCAGCAACTGCAACAGCAGCTGCAGATACACCAAACTTCTCCTCAAGTGTCTTTACCAACTCATGCAAGTCTAAGACAGAGAGTGATTCTATCTTTTCAATAATGTCCTTAAATTTTTCGTTTGCCATAGGTAATTAATTATTATCTTTTTTCTGTGCAATCTGATCAAGAGCGATTACCAATCCCGTTAGTGGCGACTGAATCAGAAAGGCAAGCTTCCCATACAGCACCTCCTTTCCGGGGATACTCGCAATCTCTACCATACTTCCTGCATCTCGGAAAGAACCTTCAAAAATACCTCCTAGAATACGGAGCGCGTCTTTGCGAGTCTTGGAGAATTGCCACAGCTCCCGCGCGGGAGAAAGTGCGTCATTCCCATACGCAACGCCGATCTCTCCATCCAGATCAGGAAGTGTTCCCTTATTCGTCGAGTTCTCAAGAGCCTTTTTGATGAGCGTCTTCTTCGCAACGGTATACGAGACACCTTTCTCACGAAGTCCCTTACGCAAGAGCGCAGTATCTTTTGAGTGCAGACCGTGAAAATTTACAAACACGAGAGAGACTGACTCTTTAATCAATCGGGTGAGCCCGTCAAGAATCTCTTTCTTTTTTTCTCTGCTAATTGCCATAGTCCTGAACAAAAAAACGGCTACTAAAAAACCGTTCGACCCCTCGGTAGGACTTGAATGCCTACTGTCTCCGGTTCCTAAAGAATATATCCTATCCAATACTCGTTGTAAAGCCCTCTTGCGGGGCGTCCTTGGATGCAGAGCCCAAGAGTAGTACCCCCACAACACCGAGAAGAATAATACAGAGAAATCCGGCAAACATTTTCCAGAAAGTCCCATTAAAATAACGCATAGTGCCTGTAGTATATCACCTATCCCACAATCGTTTCCAGAACTTCTCTAAGAATCCACGCTCTTTACTCTTTGGCACCACTATAAGCCCGGCCCGCTGACTCTCTCCTGATGCACGAAGAAAAACAGAAGTAGTACTGCCAACAAGAATCTGAGGAGGGAGAGAGGGATTGTGAGGAGAGATGTTTTGACGGGGGAGACTCCTCAGTGCTATTGCGAGTCTCTGTAACGATGAGTCTGTTCTGGTCTCCGTCGTGAGTATGGCTCTATTCGGTGCAACGAGAGATACCGGTACTCCGCTCTGGTAAGGAACGCCCGTAACAAGAGAGACTTCGCTCTGTGCCGGGATAATGGTGTCGGGAGCAAATGTCTCAGTACTAGATCCTGCCCGTACGGCAAATCGTCCAATGTTGCACTCATAGTCACTACGATTCTTTACCACAAGAGAGAGTGCGCCATCAGCCGATCGCATGGTGCGTATGATATGTAGATCAGGAGTAATAATCCGAACACGGGTCCGAGATACTGCTTCTTCAGTACCGCGCGTACCCATGAGCACGACTGTATAGAGACCGGGTAATTGATACTGATGAGAAATCAGTGCTCCAGTGCCACCACTCCCATCTCCAAAGGACCAACGGTAGTTCACTCCTCCAATTTCTTTAATGTTACTCACTGCATGAAAGAGGAGTGGTGCCCCGGTATTTCCCAAACGCTCACGACC
>CAZNKH010000029.1:0-3332 GCA_964574105.1 uncultured Candidatus Saccharibacteria bacterium
AATGATGTCTGGGTGTATCCCATAGCTATTCATCGTACGAACTGCATACTGTGTCGGTTTGGTCTTCATCTCGCCAATCTTGCCCGGCACCGGCAGATAACTCACCAGCACAAAGAGTACATCATCCGGGTGTTTAAGCTTTAATACACGCGCCGCTTCTATAAACATCGCGTTCTGGTACTCACCAACCGTCCCGCCAATCTCTACTAAGGTAATATCCGCTCCCGTCTTTTCTTCTGAGCGCTTGAGACGACGATGGATCTCTTCACAGATGTAGGGCACCGGATCCACACATTTTCCCCCATAGCCGAGTGCGCGTTCCTTATCAATAATGTGCTTGTAGACCATCCCGCTTGTCATATAATTTTCAGGTGGGAGAGTGAGGTCCAAGAAGCGCTCATAATTACCCATATCCTGATCACACTCTAAGCCAGAATCCAGCACAAACACCTCTCCATGTTCAATAGGGTTCATGGTACCCGCATCCACATTCAGGTAGGGATCAATTTTAACAGGGTTAACTTTATAACCCCGTGCTTTAAGAATTTTTGCGATAGAAGATGTCGTTACACCCTTCCCCACTCCTGACATGACCCCGCCGAGGATAAAGATGTACTTGTGACGCTTTGGCATATTAAACTTTCAGATAACGAGAGAGAGCAAAGAGGCTAGAGATCATCCCAAGCAGTATTCCAACACCAAGGAGAGTGAGAAAGAGCTGTCCAAAATCAGCAATGTAATAGCGGAAGATGTTAAGTCCACCAAAGGCGTCCTTAGTACTCCGCCCAAGCCAAAATGTTGCAGGGTACAGGAGCGCAGTAGCAAGTATGGCAGAGACTACACCATACATCGCCCCCTGCATCATAAAGGGGCCGCGTACAAAGTTATTTGCTGCACCCACAAGCTTCATCACCGAGATCTCATCGCGAGAAGAGTAGAGTGCAAGTGAGATGGTATTAACCGTCACCATAATAGACATCATAGCGAGTACAATGGCGATGCCAGCGCCAACCTTACGCGTGTAGGTGAGAATGGTATTCATTCGCTCAATCACCACTTTGTTCTGCCGATAGTTTACCTTTTCAATAATATTTTCTCCTCCAGGAGCCAAAGTGGAATCTCCCTCCAAAAACTTGCTCACCCCCTCATATTGAGAGAGCTCCTTTGCCTTGATATTGAGACTCGCACGCAATGGATTACCACCTACCTCATCAAGCGCGGCAAGCATCACGGCATCATCCTTATGGCGCTCCTTAAACGCCAAGAGCGCCTGTTCACGCGTCACATATTCTACGCGCCGTACTTCAGAGAGTGTCTCCAGAGATTTTTTCAAAGCGAGAATGTCGGCTTCTGCAGCATCAATGGTAAAGTAGACCGTTACATCCACCTTCTCTTTCACGGTATCTAAAAATGCAGAGAAAAACATATTGCCAATCATCAGAGATCCCACCACCGTAAGAGTGATAATCATAGCAAGGATGGCTGCGAGTGAGACGGTACTGTTACGCCAAAAACTGATGAAGCCCGATTTGATTGTACGACGAATGTATACCCAGAACATATTACTTATAGTACATATTTACCATGCGAGTCATCACGCGCTATGCGACCATTCTCAAGCGTGATAACCCGCTTTTTTAATGAATCAATAACTCCCTTATTGTGCGTGGTCAAGATGACCGTCGTACCTAAATCATTGATTTTTTTCAAAATCTGCACAATTTCAAAAGTGTTGAGTGGATCCAAGTTCCCCGTCGGCTCATCCGCAATAATGAGGTCTGGCTGATTGACGATAGCGCGGGCAATTGCCACTCGTTGTTTCTCTCCTCCTGACATCTCGTGGGGGAAACTCCAGATTTTTTGCCTTAATCCCACCAAATCAAGCGCATGCGGAACATCTGCCTCAATCTCTGCATCGCTCCTACCCGCCGCTTCCATCGCAAAAGCGATATTCTCGTAAGCTGTCTTGTCTGGGAGTAGTCGAAAGTCTTGAAAGATAGACCCAATGCGTCGGCGCAAATGTGGAAGTTCTCGACGAGTTAGTCCATGTACATTAATTTTATCAAAAAGAACCGTCCCCTCGCTCGGTTCATCCTCTACTAAGATGAGTTTTAGTAGAGTGGATTTTCCTGCACCAGACTGTCCTACAATAGAGAGAAAGTCTCCTTGCTCAATCTCAAAACTCACGCGATCAAGCGCTTTTGAATTGTCTGAATATATTTTACTTACGGTATCAAAAACAATCATAGTGCTTGTTCCGCGGCGATAAACTCATCAAGCTCTCCCTCCTTCAGCACAGCATCTACATCGTGTGTCTCTACCTCAGTTCGATGATCCTTCACCATCTTGTATGGGTGGAGTACATATGAACGGATTTGATTCCCCCACTCGGCATCCGTTGTTTTACTGATGTACATGCTCTCCACCTTTGCCACGCGCTCATCCTCCAGCCTCCGATAAAGCTTACCTCGTAGAATTGCAAGCGCCTTCTCTCTATTTTGCGCTTGCGAGCGTTCACTCTCGCAATGTGCTGAGAGTCCCGTCTTGTTGTGAATAATGCGTACCGCCGTCTCACGCTTGTTCACATTTTGCCCACCCGGTCCCGATGATTTTGCATATTCTATCGTGATATCACTCTCAGGAATCTCCACATCCTCTACCCGAGTAAACTCTGGGATGACTTCAACCATCGCAAATGAAGTGTGACGAAGTTTCTTGGCATTGAAGGGTGAGATACGCACCAGCCGATGCACGCCCGACTCACGCTTGAGTGTGCCATAAGCTCCTGCTCCTTTAATCTCGGCAGTGATATTGCGGTAACCACCGTGGTCATTCTCGTTTTCGTGAAGTGTACGGATACTCCACTTCTTACGACCGATGAAGCAACTGTACATGTTAAAGAGCATGGCGGCAAAATCCTCTGCATCGTCGCCACCGGCACCGGCAAAGATGGTCAGGACCGCATTCCCCTTGTCGTATGGATTGAGATCGCGCAGGTCCTGCTTAAGTTGGTTGTACTCCTTGAGCAATTCCTGAGCACGATCTTTGTCCTCCCAGAAGTGCGGGTCAGCCATCCGTGCTTCAACAGCGGAAATCTTTTCTGTAAGCGTCTCTCGGACACCTGCCTCTGCCATCAATCATATTATATATGAGTAGGAGGCATTCGCAAAATATCGTCATAGAGCTTGTGTTGAGCCACCTCCCAGGATTGAACTGGGGACCTGCGCGTTACGAATGCGCCGCTCTACCAACTGAGCTAAGGTGGCACTGTTGTACAATGAGCCGTTGGTCGGAATTGAACCGACGACCTACTCCTTACCATGGAGTTGCTC
>CAZNKH010000030.1:0-2761 GCA_964574105.1 uncultured Candidatus Saccharibacteria bacterium
ACTCATGAACCAATCCATCAAAGTTCTAACGGCGTCCCGTTGAGGGACCCTTGATTAGATGAGGCTTTAGATTACTACATAGCTCAAAGTTTTCTTATACTGTAAGAATAAGGGGCTTTTTCTTTTGTTTTGACGATGTTTTTTGATGCTATACTGCTCTCATGACTTTTTTTGATGCACTGATACTTGGCTTAGTTGAAGGGGTGACAGAGTTTTTGCCGATCTCATCAACGGGGCACCTAATCCTTACTGCGCAAATCCTCGGTCTCTCAGGAGAGTTTGTGAAGAGCTTTGAGATTGCCATCCAAGTGGGCGCCATACTCGCGGTACTCTGGCTTTACGGGGCAAAACTTTTTCTCAACTCGCAGATTCGTAAGAATGTTGCCGTAGCATTTCTCCCCACTGCTGTAAGTGGATTTCTCTTCTACAAGATAATAAAGACAGTGTTCTTTGAGAGCATCACACTTACCCTCTCCGCGCTTCTTATTGGCGGTATCGTACTGATTATCTTTGAGAAACTACATAAAGAAAAAGAAGACGCACTGACCGACTTAGAAAAGATGACATACCTGCAAGCCATCAGCATTGGTTGTTTTCAAATACTTGCCATGATCCCCGGTGTTTCCCGCGCGGCGGCAACAACTCTTGGTGGCCTTTTTGTCGGTCTTTCACGCCGCGCGGTGGTAGAATTTTCATTTCTTCTCGCGATACCCACGATGCTCGCTGCAACTGGACTCGATCTCGTGAAGAGTGGCTCCGCGTTTGGTAAGGAGGAATACGGACTTCTCATCCTCGGTGGCTGTAGCGCATTTGTAAGCGCGCTCATTGCCGTCCGTTGGTTTGTCTCGTATGTGTCATCACATAATTTCATCCAGTTTGGTATCTATCGTATTGTCATGGCCATCGCATGGTGGGTAGTGGCCTGATCTGCTACACTTTTATTATGACCACAGAACAAGTCGCTGTTGCGGCACAGATTAAAGAAAAACTACTCGCCTCAAAGCGAGTTTTATTACACTGTCACCCTAATCCGGATGAGGACAGTGTGGGGAGTGCTCTTGCGATGAAGTATATGCTAGAATCGCTCGGTATTGCCGCGGATGTTACTCGTGGAGACTCTCCGCTCCCACAGCAACTCTCTACACTCCCTGGCTACTCATCCATCTTAGACAAAGCCGTACACGAGTGTGATTTTTCTCTCTACGACACCTTTCTTGCATTAGACAGTTCTAATCTCGCCTATGTGACACAAAAGAAAGATTTTTCTTTTCCTCCACAGATCCAGGTGTTTGTTATTGACCACCATAAGAGCAACACCAAGTACGGTTCTCTCAATCTTATTGCCGACGAGTATCCTGCGACAGCGCAGATCCTCTATGATCTCACGACGCTCTGGGGAGTAGCACTTACTCACGACATCGCGCTCAATCTCTTTATTGGTATCTACAGCGATACAGGAGGGCTCCGTTATCCGCGGACTACGGGAAACACCTACCGTGCTGCTGCAACACTGGTTGGCTGTGCTCCTCATTCTTTAGATACTCTGCGTGCTATCTATAACAGCGAGACCCCGGGGAGTATCCGCTTCCGTGGGCTTGGCCTTTCTTCATTGGAGACTTTTTGTGATGGGCGCGTTGTTGTCTCCGCTGTCTCACAAGAAGCACTTTCTCGAGAGGGGGTAGCGTTTGCCGATACACAAAAGTTTAGTATCGCGGGGATGTTGGTGACGGTGCTTGGGTGGGATATTTGCGCGAGCTTAGTGGAGAATGCCGAGGGTTCTGTTCGCGTCAGTCTGCGTTCCCGCGACCCAGAGCGTTACGATGTGTCTCTGGTAACGAGCGCGCTTGGCGGAGGCGGCCACGCCGCCGCAGCTGGCGCTATGATTGACGCACCGCTTGCGGAAGCAAAGCGGATAGTGGTAGAAAAGATACAAACAGTCTTATGCGCCTAGAAATTCCTTACATTAAACAAAAAAAAGATTATACCTGTGGGCCAGCGTCGCTCGGAATGGTGCTCTCATTCCTGGGACACATTACATCACAAACCAAGCTCACGCGTGCAATGAAGACGAGTAAAGGGAAGGGGACACAGAATTGGTCAATGATTAACTACGCGCGCAAAGAAGGCTTTTTTGTGTATGTGAATGAAGAATCTACTCTCGATGAGTTGAAATACTACCTCGCGCTCGGCTTCCCTGTCATTGTAAACTACATTGAGCCCTCTGAAGATGAGACACACTTCTCTGTAGTGCTTGGCTATAGTCGCGTAACGGGGAGTATTATTATGAATGATCCGTGGAATGGGAAAGATTTTCGTCTACCGGAAGATGAATTTCTTAAGCGTTGGCATTCATCAGGATATCGGCATAATAGATGGTTGATGATAGTTTCTGAAAAACAATTTCAACTTGGAAAACAGTTTGCTCCACTCTTAAAGGGGAACATTCGCCGTAATGGAAACACTACAGCACAGAAAGAACACACTGAATAGTTGCGCACATATTCTCTTCAGGTATCATAAGTGGCATGGAAGGAGTAGAAGAAGAGAAGAACGAAGCGGTTCCTGCTGAACTCTGTCGATCCTGTGTAGAAGCACAGTATCAAGAGTTAGAAGGGCAGCAAGATGCGCAAGGGTTAACCTTGTTGCGTAGACAAGCCCTCCGCCGCGCTCTCTTACACTCAGGATAACGAGTATGGCTGTTGTTGATGATACCGCACTACGGAATGAGATCCGAGACGCCATATCACATGGCGAGTTTCTT
>CAZNKH010000031.1:0-2521 GCA_964574105.1 uncultured Candidatus Saccharibacteria bacterium
TCAATCGTGACTCCTCACTCTCCCCTGCTGCTTCAGAGACTGCAAGATTTTTGCGGATACTATCGGTGAAGATGTTTGGATTTGGTGAAGTTTTGAGTGTGGTTAAATCAGCATCAAAAACTCCGTAGGCTTCACTGCGTACAGACTTGAGGTGCTCATCCATATTTGTTACATAGAGCGGTTGCTTATTTTCTGAGCTGTTTCCTGTTCCATTGGTGCCGAGGAGCGCGGGAGAGATTTCATAACCCTTTTTTATATTGTTCTCTATGAAGGATTGTTTGTGCTCAAAGATAGCTTTTGCCGCGGCTTTGCGCGCGTTGGGGTCATGGTAGAGTACCTGCGCCTCCATCACATACTGTACTCGTCGTATCGCCTTTAAGTGCATACAGATGTCTACCAAGAGATCGTTACCGTGCGTCACCTTTTTATTGATGCCTGTCGTGAGAGAAAGGAGCTCGCCCACTTCATGTACTGGGACATAGTCGCCACCGGATGATCCTCCCGAGGTAGTATTTCCTGTTTCTGTGACACACTCCTTGAGGTCATTCTCGGTGCGATTGGTAATAATATCTTGCGCCGCTTGTTCTTGTGGCCCGTAGTCAAAACCTTCTCGCACATCTGCTGAGCTTGCGCGTTGCTCTTGCGCCTGTACTGTGAACGATTCTACAAAAAAGATTGAAAGAAAAGCGATCCCAAGTGAGATTATAATGAGTGAGTGTTCTCGTACCTTCATAGACTTATAGTGACGGTATTTTTTGAATCAAAGCGTATCCCCTCTCTTTTGAAATATGCATTTATCTCACCGAGCACTGCCAAGAATTCGGGCTTTTTCTTTTCGTACGCCTCTGCACTAGCGAGCGCGAACGCAGGTTCACGCTCCACTTGCTCCATAGTATACGCGAGCTCTGCTAATTCTGTGAGTGAATTGAGGAGTTTAAGGTGGATTACGCTCGCTGACTCTGGTACATCTAGCACAAGTAGCTCTTTGGTGACAGCGATAAGGAGAGCTTCTTCTGCTTTAATCTGTTCTATACTTCCCGGATCTTTTTTTGAGAGTACTGCAATAGTATTACTTGCCGCAGAGCCAAATCCTGTGCTAAGCGGCCGTAAGCTTGAGCGCAGACTTGCTCCATAGTTTATGAGAAAAGCCTGATCCTTGGAGTCTACGGTATGAATATCAAATGCGGTGTAGGTGAGTGTTGGTTTTAAATCCTCTGTTGTGGGTATTATGGTGCCACCTCCCTCATTTACACTCTTGTGAATTGCCGCACGGGCAATATCATCTTTGTTTGAGAGAGAGTCTCCAGGAGACTTTCTTTTAGGATCTCTCCCGAGAGAGACCTCTTCACCATCTTTTGCACCATCCCCATCACTATCTGCTGAATGTATGTCAGTACCCCAGAGTCGTTCTTCCCAATCTCGCAGACCGTCCTTGTCGCTATCAGCAATCTCGGCTTTTGCGTCTTTTTTTTCTGCAGTGTAGAGCGCATTGCCAATCTCGCCTCGTTCTACTTTCCCTCCAAACCACCATAGAAAAGTGAGTACACAAACAAAGGCCGTGAGGAGTCCAGCGGCTAACTTATTCATATAGTAAGTATAGCGTGATTTTGTGTACTTGTTGGGTGGATAACGCAGTTACAGTATACTACTCATATGAGACGTATTTCCTTTATTTTTGTACTTGGCGTACTTATCTCTCCTGGTATCGTGTATGGGGCATCTTTTTCTCCATCAATGCGAGCAACACTGCTTTTACTCTTACAAAGGCTGTCTCTGTATTCCGCACCGATCTCTACTGTGTCTACTCCTGTTGTGATGAGTACGAGCACTCCCATAATTACCGCTCTCTCGCCTGCTCGCGGAGTCTCGGGGACTGAAATAGTGATACAGGGTAAGGGTTTTACGGCAAGTAATACCGTGTATACCATATTTGATACGCGCTACTCTGTTCCCTCACAAAAAAATGGTACAGAAGTACGCTTCATCCACCGTTACCCTCCTGTCGTGCAATCGGAGGAAGAAGTTCTATCTATCCTCTCGCGTTGGGGTATCAACTCAGATGCTCCTGGATTACCTCAAAACCCAGTTCATGAAAACACTCAAGATGTTTTTCTGTATATTCATAATGAGAATGGAGATAGTAACACTGTCACTTTTATAGAGCAGTTAAATCCTTAGTATGAAAAAAACTCTTACTACATTGGCTTTTTTAGCAATACTTCTCCCTTCTCCTCTCTTTGCGGCGGGTACACTCCCTTTTGGAGGTCGGATCACTGGACCGCCAATTTATTGCACTTGTACCGCAGGTCATGTGGTGATGGTAGGGCCTCCTCGCGCAGGAAGGTATCATTATGTTCCTGGTAGTACTCGTTTATACCAATTCCACAATGTAAACTCTCCGGGAACTTGGCTCTTAGGGAACTATATTCCAGGTACTGGTAACGCGTGCTATATAAGAATCCGTCATCACTGTCAAATCATCCCTAATAAAGGGATTATCTCTATCGTGGGGACTTCGTAG